>JAPYVG010000044.1 GCA_028277025.1 Sulfolobaceae archaeon | reverse complement strand
AATCCTAAACATGGAGGAAACGCCTCTGGACTTTATTGCAGACGTTGTTATAAGAGACTCCGTCGAAAAAGTCCTACCGATGATAGTTGATGAAGTAAAAAGGCAGACTGGTTTGGTCTGACTTCCTCCCCGCTAGCGAGGGTTCCCTCCTCATCGTTCCCACCATCGATTCGGGTTTATATATCTCATCTGGTGGACAGTCGAGTAGCTTAGAGAACCACTCCCATTTGAAAGGGGACTTTTATTACCAAGCTCTAGTCCCTTAAAGGAGAGAGGCGTTACTGCTTGCTCCCCCCACAGTCCCATTAAGCTGGGGAGTAGCGTCATTAGTATCACTAAGAGAAATTTTGATAGAGGAGTATTTAAACACGGGGCTATCCATCTGACGAGGCTTTCCGCCCCCTTAACCCCCTTTTCTGTAACTTTCAGGATTCGAAAGTGGTAACTACTGAATGTCGCTTTCGTCCTTGTTTGCTTCCTTTATCTTGTCCATTACTTTTTTTGGTAAAGCATAGTCCTCCCTCCTCTCGTTTATTCTCCCCAAGAGGACTATGCCCTTTCCCGGGACTATGTCAATTTCCCAAACATACTTATCATGATTTGTCTGCCTCATCTTTTCTATAACTACATATCTATGTAGCATTCCATCTCTTATTACTCTTCTGAACCTGATAATCCCATCAGCTACGTGTTCAACCCCGAATCCGAAAGCTTGGGACGTAGTTATTGCGTATTGTGACGTAACGAGAATTGTAAACCTCCACTTGTTAAGTACTCTCTTCAAGTAGTAACTTATTTTTCTTGCCATTGCCGGTTTATCTAAGAAGAGGGCTGAAACAGAATCGATTACAAGCCTAGCCCAACCAGGCCCTAGTTTCTGTTTGGCTTCGATAACTTTTTGCACTAAGGCTTCTGGCTCAAGTTCTGAAAGAGACCATTCATCCTCTCTTTCTTTCATAAGTGCATCTATGATTATCAACTTTGATTCCAAATACTTCTCTAAATCCCAGTTAAACATCTTAGCTTGTCTGATTATTGAGTCTCTACTTTCTTCTGTGGTTACATATATTGCAGGCTCGCCTTGTCTTAAGCCTTCGTTCACGAAACTTAGGGAAAAGATAGTCTTTCCCGTACCAGGTTCTCCAGTAAGTGCCACAAAAAAACCTTGAGGGATACCACCCTCTATGAGCTTATCAAAATCATGTATACCTGTCGAAAGTCTGATCATTAAGATTAGTTCTCAGTGTGATAATAAATACTTTCATATGTTTTGTGAGTTTATAACAAAAATTTCCTTCTTATAATTACAAATAAAAATCCTAAAAAATTTTAATCTTATTGCATAAATGGTTAACTTATCTTCTTCTTAATAGAACTATAGCAGCTGCAATTATTATTATTACCAAAATTACTATGCCAGCTACTAGACCAAGGTTAATACTTGATGTCGAGGTTGTTGTAGATGGGGGTACAGTTGTTGTGGTAGTAGATGTACTTGATGTCGAGGTTGTTGTAGATGGGGGTACAGTTGATGTCACTGTAGGCGTTACGTTCAAACTACCGTAGCTGAATTCTTCTCTCATATTTCCGTTTACTGTCCATACAGCCTTAGCTACTATCTCATACACACCTGGTTCTAACATGGACGTGTTTATGGTTGCTTGATAAATACCGTTGCCCATATTGTTAGCGATAACTACATAAGGCTTTCCATTTATGGTTACATTACCATAAGGCTCACCGCTAACATTCAAGTACTTCAAATATACATATACTGTAGCATTAGATATCTGAGTGGGTATCAGCATCTCGGTTGAGTTATCCCAGCTATACGCTGTTACATTAGCTGTGAATGTTGCGGCTTGTCCTTGCTTAACGGTCTGTAAGAATAAGTACGGATCGATTCTGAAATAGTGTGTATTAGCTGTTACAATTATCTCCTCAGCTGGTACATTCCATTCTACCCATCTGTAAGCACCGCTAGATATTAGGGGCGCTATTTTCTCTGCGTATACTAACTGCGGTGGTGTAGTGTTAAATACGTGAGCTGGAACTATAGGATATTCGTCAAGGGCAAGTATTTGCTGAATAGGGCTAGTGGAATTTAGAAATATCTCTATCTGGTAAGGACTTGTTACATTAGTCCACACTAAACTAGGAATAGTCCCAAATAGGTCGCTATTTATGAACCCGTTATCCTCTAAGTATGTGTAATTTACATGAAGTCCGTCAAAGGTATTTGTTCCCATCATACCTGGCAAGTCGTACCACCATATGGTAAAGTTAACGTCATATGCTGTTAAAGGTACTCCGTCGATCCACGTGTCATTATGCACTAAGTTTACTATTAACTCTGTACCATTAACTATTACTCCACCATTAGGTAGTTTATAGTCATGTAATGGAACTGTAGTCCAGTTCTTAGCGACCCAAGGAATTAGATAATAGGGGCTGTTAAATGTCGTTGGCATACTATAGTTAGTAACGGCTAAAGGATCATACAAGTCATTAAGTGTATTGAAAGCGTATAAGCTTGTGCTAGCATATGGGTTAATATGTCTTGGTAAATCGCTACTAACTGAAGAGAAGTAGAATGTACCGTTTAAAGCCGAACCATACGGGTGAACGTTTGCTATACTTATAGCGTAAACATCAGTAACGTTTAAGTAAATATAATTGGCCCAATCTGGTAAGTATACTCCTTGTATTGCATTATTCCATACTACTATAACGTAAGGTAATTGTTGTTGTAAAAAGTACTCTGCTTCCATTGTATAGTTAAGCATCTGTTGCGATGTAGGAGCGGTATCAGCTTCAGAAAGTACAGTATCAATAGTGGTGTTTGAGAAACCTCCAGTATTAGTGGGGCTCGTATATATACCCTCAAGCCAAGATGGGACTAGAGGTCCTAGATCAATCCATCCGAAAGTAGTTATATTAAAGCCATTATAAGGAGGTGTTGTAGCCGCTGTGAGTAAAGTTCCGAAAGAGGTAGCCTCTGGAACAATAGTTAAGTTTATCATACTAGCTTCTGTACTTAAGTATGATGCTAGCCTTTCTAATGGCGAGCTTCCAGTAGGGTATAGGAAGGTTAACTTTAAAGGTTTACCGTTATAATACCATTGTCCGTTTACATGAGTGATACCCGGTATTTTTTCTAAATACATTATAGCTCTAGTTAGGTTATATGACTCATATTGTTCATAGTATTGTGCCACTTGTGGGTTAAACCAAGACTTGTAAACTACTGGTGATACATAATAAGGATAGTCTGTACCTAAAAGTCCACTATCCCAGACGTCCTCCGTTACATTTTGAGGATTAATCAGACTACTTATTGCATACCTGAAGTATAAGTTTGCGGTCAAGTTGTTTCCGAAAGCAAACACTAGTTGTCCGAAAGATGTCACTGGAGATATAGCTACGTAAACTTTGTTTTTATAATTTGATAAAAGTGTCTCTATTTCGTCCCTGTGGTCTAATGTTGCAAAGTTAATCTTTCCTTGAATTAGTGCATTATATTCAGCCGTATGTGAAGAATAGGAATAGAGATATACTATTGTCCCTACCCAAGGCTCGCTATACCTAGCTTGATACCAGTTAAGTATAGGTGCGTTAAAGTCTGATATTGCATAACCGCTTGCTATTATTGGTTCTGATACCATGCTTACAGCGAATAGAATTAGTAGAGCAAATATAGAGGCTAACAAAATATAGTTTCCTTTCATATCAATAGTAAGTTAAGTATATGTGTATTATAAACTTTTATGAAAGATCAAGTAATGCACTACAAAAAATGAAAATTATAATACGTGATTAATTGAAACTATTAACAGAGAACAAAATTACTATAAGTTATAATTTTTTATTTTTAGACAAGAACTTAGAAATATTTCATCTACTTTCATATTGATTTTAGTATAATTTAATATCTTTAATATTATAATTTTTGTAACTCATGTATAATTGCTTAGCTAAGTATGATAAAGAATACATTTATAATGATTTTCATTAATAGAAAATTTAATTTAGGGTGTTAAAAACAGATAAAAAATCAGTTTTACTAAATAATTTTCAGGTAACCATAGAAATCAGAAAATTAAATAAATGAACTGTTAAGAAAATTTAACCAGCGTTTGATAAAATAACTAGAAACCCTGTATATTCACCATTATTATATTGTTCATATCCTACACCTACTACATTATTGTTATAAGGAATCATTTCTTCAATAGTTACAAAAGGTTTTGAAAACAAAGTAGTAAATGACTTCAGATTGTTAGTTTCAAGGATTACCGTGCCATAAGCAATACCATTATTAGTATTGAAAGGAACCTTCAGTGCTATATAAACATTTTCTGGAGTAGATGCTAAAGCTGAGACTACTCCTATCTGATATTTAAGCGAGATTGGTGTCGCATCTCCGTTAAAGATTTCGGCGAGATATGGAACTGGCGTATCGGGCTGAGTCTGGTTTTCTCCCCCAATTAAAGCTATGCTGTTCCACCACGCGGAAGTTAATATTACTCCGAAATGATAATAGTTAAATTTTACAATAGTAAAATTAGTCCCGTTAAATATAGATGCAGTCATATTGATTGTATTTGCACCGCCTATTATTGATCTGCCGTCTGAAGTCGAGATAGTATATATTTCGTCAGAGCCTCCTAAAATTCTCATGTCCAACGGAAGCGATGAAGAGAGATCTTTATGCCCATATATATTGATCTCTATCAAGAATGGAACTAAACAGGATTGACCATTAATTCCGATGATATAAGCGTCTCCTCCTATTAGCCAATAACTACCTGTCCAATCTATAGATAGTACTTGACCTAAGTTGTAAAAAGGTGATAAGATATTAGATAAATTGACTAATGTATTTGTATTTAAATCATATTCTACGAGTGATGTGTGGAGGTAGCCATTTATCCTTGTACTTCCTCCGATTACTACGTCACTACCATTATATCCCAGAGCATACACGTACCCTCCCTTAAAATAATTAGAAACATTTTGTAAAATAATACATGATTTATTTATAAAGTAGTATAAAGCTACTATACCTTCAGGATTTGAATTATTGTTTAGGAACTTAACCCCTCCTATCGCAATCTTTCCGTCCGATAATGGAGCTAATGAGTAAATCTTAGAAAAAGAAGGAAGAGTAATGTAATTAACGTCTATGTGTTCTCGTAATGACTGTATATATCCGACGCTTAGAGGAATTATTATTATGAGACATAGAATTATAACTACTATTGACGTGATTTTGAGGGTTTTTTTCATCTTAAATTAGGAATTTACTTTGCCGTATAAATTAATATTTTCATTACAATACAATAATGTTTGTCTAAAAAGAGCTTCTATTTTACTTTAAAAATGTCAAGGATCAACCAATATTACTTTAAAACTAAATAAAAATCACTTATTGATAGCAAAAGTATTAAGATCGTGTATAAAGATCACTTAGTTAAGGGAATTTTACTTAAGTGGTGATAAGTTTTGAGGATTCCGACTAGATATATTATAAAAAGGGTTATAGAAAGGTTTCTATTGCTATTTGCTATAATTAATTTTCTCTTCTTCTTGTTTAATGTAATGCCTTATATATTTCATTATAATCCAGCTGATTTTTACGTTCCTTTAACTTATAAAGGCATATCGAGAAGCTCATTGATCGAAGCTATAGATAGACAATGGGGACTTAATCAGCCTCTTTATATCCAGTACGTCGATTACATCAAAAATATGCTCACTTTCAACTTTGGATACTCCCTTATCTATGGCGAACCTATAGCTAACCTTATAATGCAAGCCCTACCAGTTGACTTGATCATATTGGTTCCAAGTCTTCTCTTAAGTACTGGATTAGCGATAGTTTTAGGTCTTATCTCCGTAGCTAAGGAGGGCAAGTTGACAGATTTAATAAACAGCACAGTCGCAATATTTACATATTTTATACCAGCGTTCTGGATATTTGCAATAGTATTGTATTACTTTGGATTTGAATTAAATTGGTTCCCCACTAATATAGCAGAGGCTATAAACGGGACTTCTGGGATAACGTATGTGGCTTCATTATTAAAATTCGCATCATTACCTATCATAGTTCTCACTATTTTGTCTTATGGGGTAAGGATGATACTTACGAGAAGTTACGGCGTAGAAGCTAATCATAGTCATTTTATCTTATATTTAAAAGCTAGAGGGATACCTTCAAGAAAAATTCTTTTGAAGCATGTAATGAGGAATTCAATAATACCAGCTGTTACTAGAACTGGTATAGACTTTGCTTTTATTTTAGCTGGCGCTGTCTTCGTCGAAGAAATATTTAATTTTTATGGTATGGGCGAGCTTCTATTACAAGCCGCAGAAAACTTAAATATACCAGTCCTAGAAGCGGCCTTCTACTTCATCAATCTGTATGCAATAATAGTTTTGTTCGCAGTGGATTTAATCTATCCCTTCATTGATCCCAGGGTGAAGTATGAATGAACATTTTTAAAAACAAGATAATAAGAGATTTGTTTCATAGGAAGTCTTTTGTTATATCTATTGGTATCTTGGTATTTTTCGTTCTAGTGGCAATCATAGGTCCTATGACGACTCCATATAAAAACCCTTATTCTTCTTCAGAGTATTATGTAGCAGGTCCTTACGCTGTACCTTCATGGGCTACGATTTTCCCACAATATAAGGACTATCCTCCCGATATGAGTACTACCCTTAACTTAACCTCTACTTCAGGAAACGGCTATGTAACTTACAACGGTTCATATTACGTCGTGTATCTTAAACCGCATCAGTCCGAAAACCTTACTTTTACTTTATTCTGGAAGTACAGTTACCCTTATTCATTTACCTTTTCTACCACAGTTATACCTTACACTATTCAAGGAGTACAAGTTAACTTTTACACAGAAAACTCATCGGGTTACAAATTCTTTCTTCTGAGTTACGTGCCTATTAAATATCAGTATGAGTATAATTATCCGACAAATGTACTTAACTTGAATAAAACTAATTCTATTTCTATAACTCCTTCTAGTTTAAATTCGGCTAATAGTCCTTATGTAGCTTCTTTACCCATAAGTCAACAAGCATTACTAGGATTACAATTTCCAACTGAGCTCTTAGGGAAGTCTGGGCCCACATCTGTCATGATAAGTGTTATAAATATTGGTTCCACTTCTGCAAAAGTTTACATAGCCCCAGTTCACTTTAGCGATTTAGGTAGATCCTTCGGGATTTTAGGTACTGATGATAACGGTGCAAGTGTGTATGCAGAGTACGTCATAGGTGCTAGGTTTGATCTCGAATTAAGTGTTATTGCATCGATAATTATCGTAGGCATAGGTTTAATAGTAGGGTTAGTTGCAGGATATGTAGGCGGTAAGACTGATCTAGTTTTGAACTCTATAACGGACTTCTTCCTTACTATTCCAGGTCTTCCTCTGTTTATAACTCTTGAAACTGTGTTTATTGTTACTGGGATAGCGGCTAACATTAGTAGGGCAGAGCTAATACTACTTATAATAGGAGGGTTGTCATGGATGGGAACCATGAAGATAATTAGGTCAGTTACGTTCAGCGTAAAAAGCAGGACATTCGTTGAAGCTTCGAGAGCATTGGGAGGAGGTACTTTACACGTAATAAGGAAACACATTTTACCTAATATACTCGGTGTAGTTTTTGCACAACTAGCTTACGATGTACCAGTAGTCATTCTGATAGAATCGGGTTTAGACTTTCTTGGTTTCGGGATTCCACTATCGGCTTTTCCCACGTGGGGGAATATGCTTGGAGCAGCTACAGATGCGGCTTCAAGTGCTAACTCCTTTGCTTGGTGGTGGGTCATACCTCCCGGTCTATCAATAGTTTTACTATCAGTGGCGTTTTATTACTTCGGCACAGCTTTACAAGAAGTCTTAAGTCCTTTCAAGGTGAGAGGTGAATAAGACTTGGTAGTAGACGGTGTTATACTTAAAATAGAAGACCTCAAGACTTATTTTAAGACAAAAACGGGTTACGTAAAGGCGGTAGATGGAGTCTCCTTATACGTTCCAAACCAAATGGTCGTAGGTGTGGCAGGAGAATCTGGAAGCGGTAAGTCCACACTTATCAATTCGATATTTCGTGTACTTCCAAGAAACGCTGAGATAAAAAGTGGGAGAATATTTTATCAAGACAAAAATGTTCTAGAAATAGATGAACAAAATTTTAATAAAAACATCAGATGGAAAGAGATAAGTTGGATTCCTCAAGTATCTATGGACGTATTAGACCCTGTGTATAAGGTAAAAGATCAAATGATAGAGACCATACTAGCTCATGAAGACGTTTCTAAAGCAGAGGCACTAGAAAGGATCTATACAATGCTCAAGTCTGTTAACCTAATGCCTGAGATTCTAGAAAAATATCCTCATGAGCTTTCAGGTGGGCAAAAACAGAGAGTAGTGATAGCTATGGCTCTCCTGTTAAACCCAAAATTAGTAATTGCTGACGAGCCAACTACAGCGTTGGACGTAATAGTACAAGCTCAAATAATAAGTATTATAAGACAACTTAAAAAGGAGAAAAACTTCAGCATGTTATTTGTAAGTCACGACTTAGCATTACTCGCTGGTTTAAGTGACTATCTAGCTATTATGTACGCAGGGAAAATAGTCGAGTTCGGAAAAGTGGAGGAAGTATATAAGACACCTCTACATCCTTATACGCAACTGCTTTTAGAATCTATTCCTGATATCAGAAAAAGAGGGAGTAAGTTAAAGTCCATATCGGGTTCTCCGCCAGATTTATTAAACCCTCCAACTGGATGTAGGTTCAATCCAAGATGTCCGTTTGTTATGGACGTGTGTAAGACTACAGAGCCCGAAATTGTTAAAGTTTCCCCCACGCACTACGTAGCTTGCCACCTCAGGAAGTGATGAAAATGATAGAAGTAAAGAACTTAAAAGTCTATTTTAAGACTAAGAATTTAATAATAAAGGCTGTGAATAATGTTTCTCTCAAAGTACAAAATAAAGAAATAGTGTCAGTTGTAGGCGAATCTGGAAGCGGTAAGACAACATTAGGGAAGACTATGTTGGCACTCATTAAACCATTATCAGGTGAAGTACTCTGGGATAACAAGAACGTTTTCAAGTTAAAGAGGAGGGAATTAAAGGTGTTTAGGCGTAAGAATCAGATAATATACCAAGACCCCTTTGATGCCATAGACGTTAGAATGAAGGTATACGATGTTATAGCAGAAGGTATTAGACTTCATGGGCTTGCAAAAAGTAGAGAAGAAGAGAAGAAAATGATTTACGAGGTATTAGAAGAGGTGGGCTTAACACCACCTGAAGAATTTAGCGTTTCTTATCCTACTCAACTTTCAGGAGGGCAATTACAGAGAGTAGCGATTGCAAGGGCATTAGTTTTAAACCCAGAATTTATTGTGGCTGATGAACCGGTTTCTATGTTAGATGTATCAATTAGGGCTAGCATTTTGGACCTTTTCACGAAAGCAAATGAAAAAGGCACTTCAATACTTATGATAACTCATGATATAGCTACAGCAGCTTATATATCATCGAGGATTTTCGTTTTATATCACGGTAACTTAGTTGAATATGGTAAGACCGATCAAATAATTGAAAATCCTAAACATCCTTACACACAAGCCCTTATCGCTGCTATTCCCATTCCTGAGCCTGGATATACCTTGCAAGTGAAACTCAACGACACTGAGGAACCAGATCCACTTAACGGTTGTCCTTTATACCCTAGATGTCCTTTTAGAAAAGATATTTGTAGAAAAGAAGAACCTAAACTTGTTGAAGTAGAGCCGGGTCATTATGTCGCATGCCACCTATATTGATGAAGAGAAGGAGTTTAAGATAGGAAAGGCAGAACTTTTCTCCCTGATACTAGTTGTTTCGTTTTCTGTGTTTTCAGTTATAGAAAGATATAGTATATATTTTTTCCTGTCAATGATCGTAATATCACTTTTACTGATGTTTTATAGGAAGGGAGAACTCATCAAGGCGTTTAACTCGCTTAAATCTAGTAGAGAGTACATGAAAGAGTACAAACATTCTAGAGCAATAAAACAAAGTCAAAGGGACAAAATCTTGTTCCCATTGTTATTTTTAGCTCCGTTCATAGCACTTTATGTCTTCCCAGTCCCAGAGAACCTATTTATAGCCTTAGGAGTAGTAGTTTCTTACCCCTTGTCAAATATCTTAAATATAGTTCTTATAGCATGGATGGAAAAGGCTCTTCATGGAAAAATATATTCGGTATTAGAAATAGTAGAGATAAAAGAAGAGAAAGACCTATACGTAAAAAGATTCGGTTATAAGCTAAAGGAAGATTAAAATTTTCACTCATTCTGAATCCTTCCATGAGGGTTCAACCTCTTCCCCTTTTCTACCACGTTAATTTCGACATGGATAACATGAATTATTAACCCCACTAGCAGTGATACAACACCCAGAACTAAACTTTCCTCACCCAGAGTCCCGATCACTAATAATGATAGTAAGATTGATAGAATCTGAAGGAAAGGGTAGAGGGGAGCTTTAAAACTACCCATGATGCCTCTTCTCCTAGAGATAACTACGGCTAGAGCCGTGGTTAGGTAAGAAAATATGGTACCAAAATTCGAAACGAGCCCTATCACCTCTACATTGCCTAACCCTAAGGACGAGACCATCATTGAAATTACTAATAATGTAGCTATACTCTCTTTTCTGCCTAGCTTAGAAGGTATTAAGTTATCCTCAGCCATTTGCTTTAACGTTCTAACTGTAGCTATTATAGTAGACATTGTCACGGTAAGGGTCGCAATTATTGCTGTGGCTGACACTGCGAGAATTAATAGAAACGGGGCTTTAGCTTTTTGTAGAGCAAAGGAAAGTGGATTCGCTTGTTGACCGTAGATTTGCCATGGGAGTAGATATAACATGGAGAAGACCACCATGATGTAAAGTACTGAAGTAATAGCCAGAGAAAGGACTATAGCTTTAGGTACTGTCTTCTCCCCGTTTTCTACGTCTGGAGTCAGAGTCGCGATCGTGTTAAAACCAGAGTATGCGAAGAAAGCTAGGGAGGAAGCCGTGAATATACCGTATAATCCGTGAGGGGCAATAGGTGTAAAGTGTAAGGTGTTAAATCTCCCTGAGATTAAAGCAAATACTATAAACAGAATTAATCCTAAGACGTTTAAGCCCACAAGGACTGATTCTACTTCAGAGACTAGTTTCAGCCCCGCTAAGTATAATCCTCCTAGGACTAAGATGAGGAGTCCGGCAATAATTAAAGTATAACTTTGAATCTGTAAATAACTAGCAAAACCAAGTGCTGTAGCAGCACCCGATACGGAATAGGATATCATTCTCATCCATCCTACTAAGAACCCTACAGTGTCTCCCATAGTGAGTTTAGCGAAAGAATAAACACCCCCTTCACTCTCGGGGTATTTAGAGGCAAGTTCAGCGCTATTAAGACCGATACTCATGGCTAATAGCCCGGTAATTATGAAGGAAATCAAAGCTGCAGGACCAGCTAAGTAGATTGTGCTCCCTGCCATAACGAAGATTCCGGCCCCTATGATGTTCCCAAGTCCTATTGCTGTTGCTTCAAATAATGATAACTTCTTTTTCACAATTACGAAAAGTAAAGAAGGGAGTTAAAGGGTTATCGCATAACAAACTTGAAGGGACATGAGGGAAATATTTATTATGCATATTCTTACTACATTATTCCATAAGTTAAATAATGGAAAAAATCTCTACAAGGGCAGATGGATAACTATTCTCGGTAAAACAATGATCAGATTATGATATCACAAGGATTAGGAGTTAGTGGAGAATGGGGAGAAGTTTCAACATGGGTATCAGAACACACGGAAAAGAAGAGAGCTCTAATAACATCTCTTATACAAACTACTTCGCCTTTAGGTTTTATGGGATCTGCTACAATGCTTTTGGTATTCAGCCACAATTTCGTCATGATAGGCTGGAGGATAGGTTTCATGATAGGTGGGGTTTCGGCTTTCATGGGTGATTTCTTGAGATATTTAGCATCTGAAAGCCTATCTTTCGAGAAAATCAAGTGAGGGAAAATAAGCAAAGTGCCATCTATAGAGATATTCAAATACGCGTGGAAATCGATAATCGCTCTGATGTTTGCTATAGGCTTTGCTGCTTACGGTCCTTATGCTTCAATGGCTGCCTTTTATCATGAAATCTTTCCTAGAAAAATAGATACAGTGGAGCCAGTTATGGCTTACAGTTAGCCGCTGTTGTTGAAGGCGAAATAATGCTAATCTTGGTAATAGGATTACTGGAGTACCGAGTTAATATTTGGCAAAATGATAGATAGTGATAACTTTTCTGGTAGTTTTGGGGTTTAATCTCAGCTTTAGCTATAGTACCTCTTAAAGAGACAAATAACACGGTTTTAATTGAGGGAAACTAAGGTAGCTTAACGTTAAGTTTTTCCCTTTTTTCCT
>JAPYVG010000253.1 GCA_028277025.1 Sulfolobaceae archaeon | reverse complement strand
CAGGAAGCCCACCCTGAACACCTTAACCTTGCCGTAGACGTCGCCTATCCTGCCGAACAGGCTCAGGAACGACGCCGTGACCGTCATGTAGCCGACTATCAGCCAGACGATGTAGGGTAACGACGAGGGAGAGTTGGGGTTGAAGTCGAGCCCGTTAAGGATCGCGGGTAAGGCGATTATTATTATGTTGTAGTTCGCGAAGGCGACGAAGGAGGCTATGCTGACGTTAAAGACGACCCTCGTCTCTGAGTTCATGAGGAAAGTTAGCCTCCGAACTATTTAAAGCGGTCGTCTCGGCCTCGACCCCCGAGCGAGAGTTGACGCCTTTGAAGTAAGATGGTCCGAACGGCGTTGTGTTAAAGAAAGGAAGCTAAGGAGGTGGATAACGTCTTCAAGGTTGCCCCATACACCCCTCTGTCGGGAAAATTTCAATAGATTGAGTGACTTCTAGCATTCTTTTATAATATTCCGCGGACCTTAATTCCTTCCTGAACCATTCCACCTCATGTGAACGGGAAAACTTTGGACAGAGTTTTCTTCTTCATTTAAGTGCCTAGCTGTTTGCTCAGCCTTCATATATCTCTATTGATGTTATTGATGTTATGTTAAATTAGTTTAAGTAATTTCCATGAGTTAGACTTCCCGTGGATTCGTGTCCAGGCTCTTCTGTTTCTTTAAGGTCTGTACATCTCTTCATTATTTTAGGCTGAAGTTGATTACGTTCACTACGACGAGAGTTAACGTTGTTGATGACGTGCGATCAGAAATCCTTCAGATAACTTCTCAGTAGCATGTTGTAGATCCTTTGCCTTTCCGTTTTTAAGCCTCTAAATTACTTCTTCAGTGTTGTTTCTCCTAGTAATTTACTTCGTTCATTTTATAAATCATCCCCGGTACTTAAAGCGCGTTCCTAGTCAGCAACACCGTCTCGTATGTAATTCAAAATTCAAAAAGAAGGCTACTTCTGTGACATTCGATAAGAACCAGAGTCATTAAAGATCGTGTCCTCAGTAACTGATCCCATTCTATATTCCTGATATTTAACGTAAACATATCTTAGCGCCTCACCGGCAGGTATTCTCAGATATTCCTAAATTAAGAACATAAGGTGAATGTCGATGACGTAACTATTACATTAAGCGCCCCGCAGCTATGTTAATTATAAATAATTTAGCTTTCTTAGATGTAGATTCAGTTTTAGTAAGTCGACTTATTATGGGAAAGCTGAGACGTCATCTCTACGAAAGTTTTATTCTACTTGTAGCGTATAGAAAACTAGAATATTAAAAAGCCCTAGTAGGCTACCAACCCTAGCTAGATTTTATTATTACCGTTTTCACTCTTTCTTGTCTCAGATGTATAAATTAGCCTCTCTATATAACTCATTCTAACTCATTCCTTCAAAGCTTATATTGACTAGGAATTCGGTAATTAAAACAAACAATACCAGAACGGTAATGAAATACATTGCAAAAAATATAAATTGAAAGTCTTCTATTAAATATGCGATATTATAATAAGCCAAAAAAGCTAGACCTATTGAGATAACAAACGTAATTACAACTAAAATTTTAATTAATAATTTCGATACCTTAATAACATGTTCCAATCCTACATTAAAGTTATGAAATGATTTCATTGCTTTATCAATTGTAGTAGGAACTGATGCAATTTTGTTCTCGGTAACCCGTTCAATTAAAAACTCTACCACAAATAAAAAGATATCCAAAGTAAAGATCAGTGAATCTATCATTGAATAAGCAGAGTCTAGAGGTAGCAAATGGTTTGGTGCATTAAGAGATTTCAAAAGGAAAAGGAAAAGGAGAAACCAACTAAGGAAAATATATCCTAGAGATGTAGGTATAAATATAATAATGATAATTTCCATAACAGTGGGAAATTGAGAATGGAAAACAAAGCTTGGCGATAATTTTTTATTTCTAATAAAAACCCTAAAATAAAGGAAAATATACAGTACGTAGAGCATTAGTAACCCTGCAATCGACGCTGAAAAACATTTAATATCGTTAGTGTAAGTTGTAGTATTGTATATTACCTCTCTTAACTCACTTTCAGAAACATTATAATACATAAGCTCGAATGCCGTATTGTTCACTGTTATTGATTTATTATTTGGTATTATTTGCTGAGGTGATAAGAAATATTCCATTACTGATTTCTGTATGTATACATACACTTTAAAAAAATTTAAAAAGCTAATTATGTAAATTGCCAATAAGAAAGCTAATAAAGCGATTATGAATATAATAGTAACGACAACGACTTTGGCCAATTTCATAATATGTATAGGAGCAAATCTCTTAAGCAAATAAAAATCTACTTTAGGAGTAAGGAGTATAAGGTTAATTATGGACAAATTGCCAACGAAACAACGAAGAAGTCTTGGCCTTACTTTGACCCCCTATTTCCTCCTAATGCTCAGTTTTTTACTACATTTGAAATTCTGGCCTAAAAACGGTTTCAGAAGCCTTCACCCCCATCGAGGGGAGACCCTTCTGGCGAGCTTCCCTACGACCTTCGAGAGAGAAGTGACGAACGTGAGCTCTATTAGAAATATTAAGGAGAAATAAATTAAATTTATTGGAAAAGAGGAAAAAACCGAGGCTATCCCCTCGCCGTAAGTTCGCCTCAGCAACTCGATGCCCG
>JAPYVG010000252.1 GCA_028277025.1 Sulfolobaceae archaeon | reverse complement strand
GCTGTTGGTATTCCAGGCTTGTTGGGATGATTTTCAGTCTCTCTAGTGCTCTCAATACTCCTTCAATAGCCCTATAAGGTAAGAACAAGTGGAGGAATGCTAGGAATTCGTTGAACTCCTTTGGTGCCTTGTAGGTTTTCTTAGCATACCTATTCTCCTCTGCTGGTAAACCGGTGTTCGAAGGCGTAGAAGGGGAACATTAGCTTGTATCTCGTTATAACGTTCTCGTCGTACTTGTGCCAATCCCTCTTGTACTTACTCTTTCCCATGGGTAATACTCGCTATAATTATTTATTAATTTTTTGTATAATTCTGAAGTAGCCCACAAAGCATCAGTACTCTTATATCCAATTCCCTTATTGTTGAGTAAATATTCTTACGAAAAGGGAGTAATAATTGGGTTCTATATAGCTATAAAGCTACCTATTCCCTAACTAATCCTAAAGATTTGGAGGCTTCAAATATCTGACGATTATATCTCAATTGAATATCCGATTCCTTTTATGATTTTTAAGAATAGAAAATATTTTATTTCCCATGATGAATTTGAGAAAATATTGGAGGAAAGATTAGGTGAGATGAAGAAATTCTCTTATAAAGATTACACAATTTATGCAAAAAATGAGGATGCTTTTAATCACACATTAGAGGCGTATTATATTTAATTTTCTCAAAAGTAAAAGTATTATGGCAAAGGCGTTAACTAAGAATACTAACATGGGTATAGTTATGTTAACAAGTTTCTCAAGACTCACCACGGGTAAGTTATCAGTTATGTAAACCTCGGCTGTGCCAAAATAATACTGATATTTAGCTACCAATTTACCATCTACTGTGACTTCATGTATAAAAAATGTGTACTCAATCCAAGGGTTTGCCCAAACTGCTGCAGTATATCCAGTGGGTATATAACTAGAGTTCTTTATTAAAAAGTTCGAAAAGTCTATGACTTGTCTGGAATTAAGTATTTGTTGCGCTTCATTTTTTAGACTATTGTACTCACTGTCAGGCACTAGTACGAGTTTTATTAAGTTTATATTTGATACATCATTAAATACTATTTTATGCCCAGTAACAAGTAGATTACCTAGATATACCCAGCTCACGTTGTAAATGTTGGATGAAACAGTTTTTGAAATGTTACTACCAGAGGATATAGATATTATTCCGCCTCCCTCATATTGTATAAGGTTTGTATAAAAGGCTACCACTGCGTAAACGTGATACCAACCGTCGGGCACTTTCACAGCTATACTTAATGATTTAGCGTTCGGTCCTTCTGTAATACCGTCTAGCAAATCCGGTAAGCATATTGTGTTTGAATGAATCCATCCCATATTAATTGAGTTAAACCCGTTTGTATCCACTATTTGGTTTACGTAAATATTAGACGGACTAATTATGTATGTGGTGTTAGTAACCAACATAGGTATAATGTCATTAAAACTCACGTTGTATCCTATAAAGCCTGCAACATAAGGGAGAATGTGCTCCAAATCATCTATGTAATAGAAAGGTATAATCGCGTATGTAGTATTTAATTTTGATAGTTTGGTGATCGCGTAAGGAAAATTAAACGTAACATAAACGCCCCTACTTATAATATAAGGTTGAAAATACAAGTTTTTAAAAACGCTTAAATTGTCTTCTTGGTACACTATTTTAAACCCTGAAGATTTTTCCAATAAGTTATAATATTCTGGATAAGATGACTGATTAACTATAATATACTGAACTCCTAAGTACGATAAGGCTCTGGCCGGATTAGGAGAGTTTAAAATATTGTACCAAATAAAATTCATATATCCAAACCCTACAGGGGAGGTCATGTATGGAAGATATAACTGATAGTAACAGTAATCTTCTCCACCGTCCAATACTAGTACAATCCCCGTTGCATTAGAGACATAATCCATGCTTTCTCTCACATTATTAAATAATGGAATAGGAGCGTAACCTTTAGATAATTGTGAGGCCCTTGGTTGATAATATATTGTCCCTACTGTCGAAAGTATTATTATAAGGAATAGAAACAGTGCCTTCATTGTCTTCCCTTTTCTATTAGTTACTGAATAAATTGAATAGAGAGAGAACGCTAAGAGAGGATAGAAATACGCTGAGTATAAGTAATCTGGAATATATTGAACATACAAATAAATTAGGTAACCAACATAGGGACTATTAGCAAGTAAGTAATTTATTGTCCTAGTTCCTATAAAGTCGTAAGTTACTACAGTAAGTAAAAGGACAAAAAAGAAAATTGAAATTTTATTCCTTTTAAGAAGTGCAATAAAAGATATTCCGACAACTATAGCACCATATAATAAATTAGATTTGTAATCTAAAGGACCATTCCAATTTATGGTTCCTAATAGTGTATAAAAAGGATAATACCATGTTAGTGGAGTATATAACTGGCTAAAAAGTATTGGTATTGCTACAGAAGAAATATAAGGAGCTAATAAATAATCAGCTAAGAAGAGCTGAAAATCTAGAATTGCAAGTAATGGCACACCTAACAACAACACCTTCATTATCCCTATTAAGTATTCTATCTTCTTTTTAATTACTAAATAATAACTTAGATATGCAAAGAATGTAATTGTAGTATAAAATATACTTCTAGGGTCTTCAAATCCTAATGATGTGGCTAAGGCTAATATTAAGCC
>JAPYVG010000251.1 GCA_028277025.1 Sulfolobaceae archaeon | reverse complement strand
CTTCTCTAATCTTTTGCCATATTGGTGAGTCCTCTTTTCCTTGGGGGTTTAGTGTGAATTCTGTTGATCCTTGGTATGCGTGGAATGATCTACCTCCAGCCCAGTAGTTTGACTTACCGCCAACGTAATAGTAGTTTCCCTCTTTTGTGCGTATGATTACACCGTGCCTGATAATTTGGAAGATGTTGGTTGCGTTTGATAGGACTCTGTTTGTTGCCGCTAATGCTGGGTAGATCTCGTATTGTTGTACTCCTTCTTGTAGCAGGTTCTTCAGTCCTACCGCTGTACAAGTAGTTGTTTCCCTCACTATGGCATATCCTATGGTTATCGTTATTGGTAGTCCTAGTCTGCCCAATAATGCTGATAACCTATCGAGGATTCCTTCATCTACTGGTGGTTTAGGAGGATATTGGGACATACCCTTTCCACTACTTACTACTTGGTCTAGATATATATATAAAAATTTCTAGTCCCCTTAATGATGGCTGATATAGACATATATGAAACTACAAACCTTTTTAAATATCATACACGTTGTAGAAAGGGATGGGAACTAGATTGGTGATAAGTCACATTATTAACCCGAGGATAGAGTACATGACATATATTACGGCATTTTTATAGTCCTTAATGCATAGATGTTTAACACCGCTGTGTAATTGCTAAAAACATCATTATTCTAGGTATATTTCAGTCGGGGACATAAAATTCTTTCCTAGTATGGGATCAAATAATTAGGCTCTAGTAAAATATCCGTGACAAGCCTTCTTAAAAACGAGGAAAATGATAAACTCATATTAAATCCATAACCTCTTTTGTATCTATTCTAAGTTTAGGATCAATAGTCTTTTTAAACTTTGACGCAAGTTTTGAAAATGTTCCTTTACCTTCCTCTCCTGCTTTACGAATGTCGTTATCAACAATAACATAATATGCATACTTATTTCCTTCATCTAGCTTTACAATTGGCAATTTACTTATACTATTATAACCCCAGTCTACAACGTTATTTTGCCTGATAAAACCAGAGATTTCCACAACATTTAATGATGCAATAACTCTTCCCTCGTTATCCACTTTGGCAAGGTAATGAACATTACCGCTCAAAATATCGACCTTAACTCCATCATTTACTTCTAAAGTCCGAACAGTCCCATCTATTCCTAATCTTAACTTTACTAGTTTAACCGCATAGTCCTTGTTAATCTTTTTTATACTTTGTTTTAGATTACCGCTTAAATCCCAAATAAAAGTGTAATCAAAATTGCCATCTGACCCCATACCTATTAGTTCACTTTCATATCTCTTTACAACATATACAGCAAATTTTCTTGCTAACCATACTTTACAATAATTCTCATTAATTTCTCTATTTACATTGAATTTTCCATCCAAAGAAATCTCGTATTCACACTTCCCCGTAGAACCCAACATGACGACTTTCCAGCCGATATTATATGTAATTCTGTAAGATATAGGTCTACTATACATAAAGCTAGTAAAATCTTTCTCTGCAACCTCTAACGAAGCTTTGCTACCTATACCTATTACTTTACACTGAATATTATTAATATCTTTAACATTACATTCTTTTACCTCAATCCCATTGTCTAAAGTTATTAGATAATTATCTACACCTTCTTTTACGTTTAAAATGTTACCTAGACCTTTAACTAGTTCCAAAGCAACAATTCTTTTAAGTCGTTTTATCTCATTCTTAATTATCCCTACTTTATTCAGAATTAACTCATACTCATTTTTGTCGTCAGTTCTGATACACTTCCATCCGTCTTGGATCTTTTCTACTTTCTCAGCGTTTGTTATTCTTCTTACTTGCTCTTCTGTAAGAGGTTTAATCTTAATCTTAATTTTTTCTTCCCTATAACTACTTTAGCCTTAGTATAACCTATATCGAAAGTGAACTCAATACGTGACGCTATCCAAGCTTTCTTTATGTTTTCTTCCCTAATTTTTATCTCTTCTGAATCCAAGGGTAATTCTGAGATAACTTCATGTTTTACCTTTTCCTTAATTTTTAAATATTTTTCTCTATCTGTAATATAATTTATTTTACCGGCTGTAGTCTTTTCTAAAATTATACTATCTGGTGGTAGTTCTTTATCGTCTAGCGTTATAGCCTTCTTTAGTGATAAACTTCTTCTGCCCTTACCCGGTTCCCTAAATGACACTTTAATAGGAAAAAATATACAACCTCTTTGCAGTTATTTTAATGGAGGTCAACTTTGGTTCTCCAAGGTAAGCTAATTTCTTTTTTGCACGATCTAGTGCTTTACTAATTGGAATGGGAAAATAAATTCCTTCATCCTTAACTTTAGTTGAGCTATCTTCTATGTCCATTTCCTTATCATATTCCACGTGATCCTCTTCGTCACGCATCATGGCTTCCGAAGAGACTAATGGAATGTTAATACTAAATTTTAAAATTACTTCTTCTAGTTTGTTTCCGTCAATTAACTCAATATTCTTAGATTTCGCTCTACTTATTGCTTCAGGTGAAAAACTTGATGTAGTTATTATTAGCCCCCTATCACACTTATATACATCAATCCCGTCAATCACTTCCCTTATATCATTAATTCCAACCCTTGTTGTCTTACTATATCTCTTTATCTGCATACAGTACCTATAGCGAGAATAAACTTCATCCTTGA
>JAPYVG010000249.1 GCA_028277025.1 Sulfolobaceae archaeon | reverse complement strand
ACTTTTGATAACCTATGCGGTATCCTATTATAATCGCTTAACAATGCTAATTTTAATATTACTAAATCCTTTTTCAACAATTCGTTCCACAAAACAGTCCCATATTTAAATTCTAAGATTCTAAATGGCCTTAAGTATTCTACAAATACTTTTTTATATTCCACAAATATAGTTGAACGCATTACGATTTAAATATTCCTTAAACTTGTATTGGCCTCAAATAAATACTAATAACCCCTACTGGGAGTTTGATCTGCAAAAATAGCTAGAGTTTGGGTCCCATAGTACTTTGTTTATTCTAATGTGTAAAAGCTTCTTTACCTCTTCATACTAGAACCGTATAGCTTTACTGAAGAACTAAATTATCTAAGGAGCTTCTTACAGCTCTGGTCGGCTATGAGCCTATATTTATCATCGAACTGACAGAGGACGAATTTCGGTATTAACTCTAAGCCTTTATCAGTAGTAAAGTTGAATCCTACTTCTCTAGCTATTTCCACAGCGGATTTGAAACGACGTTGATAACTGCTCAGTTTCGCTCTTGGGCCGCATTTAACCTCAATAAAATAGTAATACATTCCAGAAGGGTAATACGCTTCCACGTCGTAACCGTGTTGATCCCTAGCTATTATTTTAAAACCTTTGCTTCTCAAAACGCACTCAACATAACTCTCACAGTCATGCATCTTCATCAAGTAACTCTCACATGGATCACGCATCTTCAGAATCACCTCATGTTATTATACTTATTAATTTAAAATTATTATTTTATTACTCTTCTAGTTATCTAACTTCTTAAACTCCCCAGTTTACCGAGAAAAAGTTTGTTTATTTGCGTGCATTCTAAGTATTGCAGTACCCTGGAGTTTAGTCTTTTCTAAAAACGCTCTTGCAATCTTCTCGTGCTCATCACTCCTTACAATTATGATAAATACGTGTTTCTTGTCCATAATCTCATTCTTGTTTTAGAGAAACATGCTTAATTTAAGGACTTCCTTATCTTTTAAAATGGTTAATTTATCTCCAGGTTTTAAATCAACAAAGATCTTTTCATTAACTATTAAATGAGAAGGAGAAAAATAAAGCAGAGTGAATGCCGAAATTATTTTTCCTTAATCCTCTAGTAGGACTTAATCTTAATCTTTAAAACTCTAATTAGTAATAATATTACTAATACCTTATTTTTATCATTTAACTTGTTTTATTGTCAATTATTTCTCCATAGAATTATACTTATCGCAATGGAAACCTGAATCGCCTTGATTCGTAAAATATCTACACAAATAAATAACCTCATGCTTAAAAATGATAAAAAAACATATTAAATTAAATGATAAATTATCCTAAATTCATTATTTCTATTCCAGAAGCTATTATGCTCGGTATAATGACAAATAGTGAGTAAAATTGTAACGAAAAATAAGCATTAACCATCATCATTATAAAACCAGAAAGAGAGAAGAAAAGCAAGGAGAGGAAAGGAAGACCCCTTTTCAACACTCCTAAGAGTGTTATAGTTTTATAATACTCCTTTCTCCTTAAAGTTCTTAGAAAGCGACAGGCCTGACAAATAGATACTAAATAAATTATTTGTAATAAGCTATTGGAACGACGTCTCATTGTTTAAGCTGTTCCCGTCCAGAGTATGTGATTTAACGGAGATTAGGTTTATTTACTTTAGTTTAGCAAAGTAAAGTGAATTAAAAATGGGCACGAAAATACCAAAGGACATGTTGAAAGAATTTTTAGTAAGTCAACAACTAGTATAACTAGAGAAAATATCAAGGAGATAAAAGGAGAAAATTGGCGTCTAAGGAGTTACGATATGAAAGTCGAGAAGGGCAATGAGATCACAGTGACTAAAATCTTATCTATTCAGTTCAACGATTCAGTGACTTCCTTCCACCTCTCGGAAGACGGTAAGTTAAAAAGTGTGATCTTTTCGAGACCAAAGACGTAGGAGAAAGTGATGAGACTGTCAAAAAGAGTGTTAAGACTTTAACGATAAGTTATGATAAGGGTAAAGCTATTTTCCAAGAAGTTGAAACGGAACTCTATAAAGGAAAGACCGGATTCGATTCTATAAAGTCTATTAGAGTAATAAAAAACGGTGAGTATAACTTATGAGGAAAAGGACTACGATCCTTGAATATTGTATCGCTCCCAAGACTTTTACGGAATTAAAAGAACTAACTAAAATGTCGGACGCAGGGCTGTCTAAAGCGTTACAAGAGCTGATAAAAGAAGGGTATTTGGAGAAGACTAAAGATGGAAAATACGTGATTACGGAAAAAGGCTTAGAAAGCAAATATAAAGATAAATTTATAGACAATATGTGGTTCAAGTATTACGGGCTCTCGGACGAAAAGATAAAGATAATATCGGAATTACTGAAGGACGAAAAGGAGTTCTACCTTATTGTCTCTAAAAGTAATCAAACGTTGGATGAATTAACGATTATGATATTATTACACCAGTTAGACTTATGGAATGAAAGTCAGAAAACTTCTAAAATCGACTGATTTAATGCACTTTTTTTCTAATTTCCTTTTTTTAAGGTAATATACAGCTTTTCTCTGTTCCTCGGATGATTCAACTAATTTTATTAGTTATAAATTCTACAATTGCCAAATGACTAAAAGATGCGATAAGTGTGGGATAGATTACCCAGACGA
>JAPYVG010000248.1 GCA_028277025.1 Sulfolobaceae archaeon | reverse complement strand
TTGTTGCTTATTGTGGTCTTGACCCAGTTGTTGAGTCTAGTGGTAAGAGTGTTGTATCGAGAGGCATATCCAAGAGGGGTGATGCTGTTTTAAGGAGGGCTTTTTACTTGGCAGCTTTGACTGCCATTAAGGTTAATCCTGTTATCAAGCGTTTTTATGAGGAGCACAAGGGTAGGCTTAGGGGTAAGAAGTTGATTGTTGCGTGTGCTAGAAAGTTGGCTGTTATTACTTGGGCTGTGTTGTATTATAATAAGCCCTTTGATGCTAGTGAGTAAAGCAGGTTTCATTGCGTAAGTAGTGTGGACTATGCTTAATTCTTTAAGGAAAGGTTTTTATACCGGAAGCTCCCCATGCCGTCTACGGGAGCGGTAGTTAAACCACTCCCTTCGAGGACATGGGGGGCCTCATCGAACCCATCCTCCCCCTCACATTGCTCATCGAGTTCACTGTAGGGCCCTCTTCTACGTGATAGTATGTAACTACAAAACTTATAAACTTTCATGAGAAGAGCTAGGAATATTTAATAATATCAAATGACATAAAATTCACGGTTTATCTGAAACTGTTGTGACGGCATCGTCTTAGGAGGAGTATTAACTACCTTTTTCGGCTGGAGGTTCATATTTTACATTAATGTACCTATAGGTATAATTTCGGTAATTTTAGGCATAAGAGAAATAAGGGACTCTCGCGTCATAAAGAATAAGCTAGATATCACTGGTTCTGTCATATTAGGAGTTTCCTTGACTTTAATTTCCGTCGGGTCAATGATGATAGCCGGGATAGGAGTGAACATCGTGAATGTAGTAGAAATAATCCTCGGAGTTGCTTTACTCACTTTCTTTGTTATAAATGAAAGTAAAGTACAATCTCCAATAATAAATTTGAAATTGTTTAAAATAAGACTTTTGTCGTTTTCCCTATTAGCTAGCCTATTTCAAGGAATAGGGGCTCTTTCAATTACATTCCTTTTAATAATGTACTTACAAGGAGTTAGAGGATTATCTCCTTTACAATCTTCATTACTTTTAACTCCTGGCTATGTTGTTGCCAGCGTATTGGCCCCCTTTATGGGAAGGATTGCCGACAAAGGGGCCAGGATTATTGGCAGGAATAGGTTTACTTTTCATTTTCGCATCCCTCACGCTCTATTATTTTATTCTAACGCCATTTAACCAATTTATAAATTAATAACCTTCATTAACTAAAATTCAGCCTTTACTTTCTTTTTTAACTCGCTATCATTAGATATGATTTCGAGCCCGTTTTCTAATGCAGTTGTAACGTGGATCGAATCTTCTAGATCTATATCATATCTTTTAACGTTATCCACAATTTTACTCCATTCCGGCAGTTCTAAGTATTCTATTCCTAGGCTCTCCAGTGCCTCATTTATTGTTTTGATAAAATCGTAATCCTTTAATGACCTACCAAGTATTTTACCTAATACGACGGTCAATAAAAATGGAGTCACAACAGAAGTATATTTATCGTCTTCCATGCCTAACCAATTTTTTGCTCTTTCACCGTAATTTTTATCTCCAGTGAGGTAATATACAAACACGTTTACGTCAAAATATTTTCCCTTATCTTTCATTTAATAATACCTCTGCTAGTGCTTTATTCAATATCTCATCTATGTCTTCATTTCCTATATCCTTCTTAAATATACCATAATACTTGTTAACATCTAATACCACGGGCTCCAGTATAATTTTTCCATCTTCTATTTTTAACTTAAGTCTCTTGCTTTTTAATAATTCTCTAACTTCTTTAGGTATCGTTATTCTACCTCTATCGTCAATCTCTAGTATAAACTCCTTCCCCATATTTACCCCAAATGAAACCCACCAATATAAGTTTTACTCGAAATGTTTTGCAGGCCTCTTTATCAAAGCTAATGATGAAAGGATATGTACGAAAACATGAGTAGTTTATTGTCTAGAAATTACACTACTTTTAAATCAACGCTTAATTTTAATCAGTGTGGACAACATTTTCACTCATTTGAAATATTTACATTTATTATCACCCCCTTATCTAACAAATATACCGGGCAGTAAAGGATGTTATAGATAAGGAAATAGGTTGCGAACCACCTCTCGATCGTCTTTGCATTAGAGTTCCAAGGGAAGTGCTTGTCCATTGGTGAAAGCCTATGTTTAACACTCCTAAAACCCTGTTCCGCATAGTCCCTTTTCCCGAACGTTACCCTCTTGTGATTCACGTTAAGCCAAGTGAAAGCGTTGTATATTGAAGCACCATCGTGCAAGTATACTACCTCGTCCACCCTCTTGAAATACTTACCAGCCAACTCCTCCATGCCCCTCATTGCAGCGAGAATTACTAGCACATGAACACCACTCCTAGCACTCCTCACCATGAAGAAAGGCACAACCCTAGTCTTAACATCCCTAACAATCCACAAGTAATAATACTCCCCCCTAACACTCAAAACCTTAGTCTCATCAACAGCATAAACCCCACTCAAAGAAACAACATACCTAACATAACTCAACCTCCTAAAATAGTACAAGAGTGTAGAATGTGGTAAACTAACCCTCCAAGAGGACAAACCACACAAGTATTCTGCCAACGCTTGCGCTACCTGCTCCCTAGTGTAAAACCTTGGCTTAACATTAATATACTCAAATAACAATAATATAATTTGGGTGAGCACGGGAACTTTCCA
>JAPYVG010000247.1 GCA_028277025.1 Sulfolobaceae archaeon | reverse complement strand
GTGAGAGTTGAAGGACCAAAGTCGGATAAAGGTCTTCCTACTTACGTAATTTATGCAGGTAACTTAATTTATAAAATAAGTTTTAAAGTCGATTCTATAGGTGAGAGTAAGACTAGAGTCTCCCTAATTTCAACCTTTGAAGCAGACATTGGTAGGCTAGGTACTTTATTGCCTAGTGTAATAATTAAGAAATTGAGCATTTTGCCATCACCTGGTAAAATACTCGAAGAGTTTGAAAGAGAAATTAAGATCTTGGATTTACGTGGTTATGGAGTCCCATCAAGTAAGTAGTTACTATA
This sequence comes from Sulfolobaceae archaeon, assembly GCA_028277025.1. The sequence continues at coordinate 2,396 of JAPYVG010000247.1, read as the reverse complement.
AATTTACTGAAAATGTGAATTTGTGGTGTTTATCATATCGACTAAAACGAAAAGCTAAGGACTAAAGAAAGCCGATGAACTATGATAAGATCCCCTTTGGGATTTAATAAAAAGTTCAGTAACTAATTTTAGTCCTCGTTACGGTCACAATCATATGAAAAAATTACTGGTTATTTTTATTACCTCAGCGTCCTTTTTCCTCAGCTATTTCTCGAGAATTGCGTGGAGCATCGTCTCAGTGTACTCTTCATTAAAGCCTACACCAGTAGAGGATAGTTTAATCTTCTCCCTATTTTTTCTCGGCTACGTAATAGTGCAAGTTCCTGCAGGGGTTGCAAGTAACAGATATCCAAGGACTGTTGCCTTAGCTTCTCTATTGGGACTGAGTGCTGCCTCTCTATTGTCGGGAGTATCTACTAATATATCTGAAGAGTATGTAGCTAGTATTCTCATGGGATTAAGTGCTGGTTGGATATATCCTACGACGATTAAAGTACTGTCAGCGTCCTTTTCAAGAGGAGAACTACCCGTTGTTATAGGATATTACAGCCTGGCGTGGCCCCTTTCTATTGTGCTGTCAGGGCTTATCCTACCTTTCATTAGCATAAATATCGGATGGAGGTTTGCTTACTACTTGATCGCTTTGGTCTCGTTTTTAATAGCACTGTCCTATTTACCGTTGGACGTAAAAGTTGAGTTTAAGAATAATGGTGGTATACTCACAGTTGTCAGAAACAGAGATGTAATTACAGTAAGTTTTTCCGGCTTTCTCTTCTTCTTGTCGTATTGGATAATAACGTTGTATGCGTATAAGTATTTTCTTGACATAGGGTTGAATGCATATATCGCTGGTTTCGTCTATTCATTGTTAGCCTTTGCTGGAATTCCATCCACAGTGATAGCTGGTTATATAATAAGGAATATAGGAGTTAAGAGTACACTTACTATATTCGAGTGTATTTACGGAATGTTGACTATATCCTTAGCCTACTTCATATCGGTGATTCAAGTGATGGTGATCGCGACTTTGATGGGGTTTGTCAGATTTGTGATCACTCCTGCCAATTCTAGTGCAGTATCGTTAATAGACAATAAGAACGCAGGAAGCATATCAGGTTTCGCTAACTTTTTCTGGCAAAGTAGTGGGATAGTAGCACCTATAATAGCTTCAATAGTAATTTCAGCTCTTGGATTTCATCTGCTATGGGTAATTTGCGGTATAATAATTCTTATCTCAGCTATCTCATATCACATTCTACTAAGAATATAGTGGAAGGCAGAATTTGAAAACTTAGAATCTCTTTCGAATTGGCTAATTAAGTTGATGAAATTTATTCTATATAAAAATATAGTTAGAAATTTTCAAAGATATTAGGTTATATCATAAAAAATGATATTATTTTTCCTACTTTCTCTACTTTGATTCTAAAATCATAGTTGTATTTTATGAATAATATTAAACAAAATATTTAAAAATATCTCTTACATCATGAATTAATACTGTAGACATAACCCGTGTTGTCGTCTACGCTCCATATTTGTAATACTTCTTTATCTCTATAAACTAATATAGGCTTTGCAGCGGCTATTGCAAACTTAATAATATCATCTATACTTTTAACTTCTACGACTCTGTCTACACTGGGTTTCTCGTTAACTTCCATAACTAATTTTCCTACTTTCTTAAGCTTTGAAAGTGTTTTTTCTATCTCAGAAGGTATTTTGGATCTTGTAAATAATAGTATAAGAAATGTTATGGATAGTGGAATTTCCAAATAAGTGAGGTTAAAAGGTTTATATAAGGTGATATAGCCAATGTAAACTGGAGATGTTATCGTATTAATATAAATGGAGTTTATAAATAACGGTATTAGATCAACGTGTATTTTCTCTTCTTTTTATTATTAGAAAAGTTATTCTTATAGAATATATATAGAATAGAACTATAACTATAGAGAGTGTTAATTCTAAGTATTTAAAAAAGGTAATAGAGGTCAATTGATACAAAAGAAAATCAGAAAATGAGGAGATAGCTAAAGGAAAAACATAAGCCCATACAGCCAGGTTAGGTTTCAAATTTCTTCTAGATATTGCTATTATTAACCCTACTGTTAAATTCCAAAGTTCAAATCCGAACAGAATAATACCAAGTGTAATAGATACTTTTTCAGGGAAATATAAGAAGTCTAGGAAATTATAAGAAGGGAAAGTAAGAATATTTATTGCTAAGATACTTGATGCACCCACTGGGATCATTACCACAGAAGGATATCCTTTAAACGTTAAGTGAGAAAGTAGTGCAATTGAACCTAAAAACACAAATTGAAAGAATGTTATTCCAACACTTATTAATATAATGAAATAAACCACCCTAGTCCAGAATGAGGATATGTAAG
>JAPYVG010000043.1 GCA_028277025.1 Sulfolobaceae archaeon | reverse complement strand
AGGACTTTTTACTCCCTAGCCTACCCAAATTGATAGTTAGAGTAACGTAATCTGGAAGTTCATTGAGCGTTACTTTTACTAAACTCGTTTTACCTATCCTTCTAATCCCCAGTACTGCTGCAAAGTCCTTGTGCACAATTACGTCTTTTAATTCCTCGATTTCCCTCTTCCTATCAAAGAAATCCTTCCTTTCTGTTTTAGGTCTTGTATCAAAGAGAATTTTCCGCCACCGGAATAATTCCGGAACCGGAAATTTTAAGCTTTATAAATCTAAGACAGTGCTTTTAAGCTATCCAACAATCTCGTTATCGTAAAAGGTTTTACTACATAATCAAAACGCAATCCTAAGAAGGCATTAATGTTGACTTTCTTTTATAGAACATATTAGTCAGTTATGTGTAATATAGCTTGACCGAGTGTAGGGGGTCGGATTTTCATTGAGGTTTCATGAATTTGTATTCAACCTCTCGTCCTCATTCCCCTTGTCCGGCTCCCCATGCCGTCTACGGGAGCGGTAGTTAAACCACTCCCTTCAAGGACATAGGGAGCCTCATCGAACCCATCCTCCCCCTCACATTGCTCCTCGGGTTCACTGTAGGGCTCTCTTCTACATTTTAATATGTAACTACAAAATTTATAAACTTTCATGAGAAGAGCTAGGAATAACAAATGATATCAAATGACATAAACTTCACGGTTTATCGGCAACTGTTGACGACGGCTTAAAGCTCGTTGAGGATCTTAACTTACTCTGAACGGAAGTTAGCTAAGACGAATAAATTTGGAGTCCCCAGTCGTAGATGGTCAAAAGATAAATTAACCCCTATATAAAAATAAAAGGGAGGCAAAGTAACTTATTTCATGGACTTTAAAGACTTCCCTTGGACTTATTATAACGTTAAATTCGCAATACTTTTTGGCTCAAGGGTTACTGGTAAAGCTATTAAAGGTGACTGGGATTTCGCAGTATACTTCTCAGAATTTAAACTGGAGCATTTATCCGATCTAATTTATGCACTCTCAAAATACTTAAAAGTTAAGGAGGATATGATAGACGTAGTACCTCTAAATCTCTTCGAGAAATTACCTTGCGTGTTGATCCTTGAGATACTGAATAAAGGTAAACTAATATTTTATGATGATAAGGATTTTTACGCGAGACAGTGGTTGAGAATGAGGGATATTTGCTTAGACTTCATGATAGACTATGAAAAACTAGATTTGCACGAAACTCAAATGAGGGCGGTGAGGAGGTTATTGGGATTATAAAATCGTTACTTGAAACACTAAGTGAATATACTAAGAAGTTAGAGGAATTAACGTTAGATGATTGGAAGAGTTTTTACGCAGGGATATATTTACTTCAGTCCCAAGCACAAGCGTTAATAGACATCGTACAGAGAGGATGTTCAGAACTTGGACTTAAGGCAGAAGGTTATATAGAGTCGGGGAGAAAGTTAATGGAGGAGGGGATAATAAATGAAGAAGAGTTCGAATTCTATAGACGTGTTGTAAGTTTTAGAAATATTGTGGTTCATGAGTACGCATCAATTAACTTAGAAATAGTTAAGAGGATAATAGCTGGGAAGGAATTCGAGAAAGTGTATGTATTAGCGTTGAAAATTGTTGAGGAGTTAAAGAAGAGGAACATAGATCCTTAAAGGAACTTCCTCCTTAATCTTAAAGGTGGTTTAGGGCTAACCTTAAGCTTTATTTTATTAGGAATCTTTACTGCAAAGTCAATATTGTTTCACTTTTCTCCTTAACTCTCCTTGAGACCTTGAATTTGTAGTTGAACGAGATTTCTACAATAAACAATGAATGCCCTTCACTATCCATAAACTGGATATTATCGTGTTTCTCCTATCTTGTCACCATTAATGTCGTAAAACAATAAAGGGGGTTCTATAATCCTTTATAACCTCAAAGGCCAAGGTTTATTTGAGAGAAGAGACTCCTAAAATCAAGTAATCGGATTTAATTATCTTCTTTTTTCTAGGTGCACTGAGTCATTCTTCTGATAGATTAAACTTCCTTGAACATAATCAATTACGTCTATTACTTCTCCCTCATTAATCTTTTTAAGAGAATCAAAACCATGTCCTAATGAATCTATAACTGTGTTAAATTTCCTCATATAATTATTAACATCTTCTACGTGCTTTCTAAGATGAGGGCTGAATCCTTTTTCACGTTAATAGAATTTTTTGTCTGTTTATAATGAATTTTTGTTGCTCGGGGATGATCTTTCACGCCGATGTGGGCAAAAGGGTGAGGGGGATTACGGAGATGTGAGCCCCGTGCCGTTGGAGTCCCATGACCCATGGTCTAAGTCCCTACACTCGATCATGAGTGAAATGAAAGTGTAGGGACAAACGGCAGAAGGTCAGTAGTACCGCCTTTGACGCAATCAAGCGGAAGCCTATCAAAGGTTGTAGAGACTGCGTTACCTCAATAGAGATTTCCACTAAAATTTTCATTATGAAGCCGATCAACAAAAGTTGTGTTCGTGGAGTGGGTATTAGATAGCCCTATTAATGCGGACTTAATAATTTATAATAACCGACCTAAGTCACGTAAAGGAATGTTGCGTAGTGGAAGTCGTGGGAGTGTAATTTATTAGTAATTCTATGATTGGTATTCACGTCAAAGGGATGGAAATTCGGATACGTAAGGGTTGTGATCTGCTGGCTAAAAGGGTAAAGGTGGGGATATCTAACGGGAAAGCATAAAACTGTATTTACGAGAGAGAAGGAATAGCGGTTGAGTTTTTGTGATCACAAGACATTGTTATACTAGCACTTAATAATAACGTATCCTACTGACATTACTTTTCACACCAGGTTAATTTAACTTACTGGTCTTGACCTAAATGGAGTATTATCGATTGGTTAGGTAGCTCAGTCATGACAGCACCGATAAACTATTTTCGATCTGGTGGATTTTTTATAAATTTCAATAATTTTTAATTAAACATTAAGGCGCGATTGTTAGATTTTTTTAGTCTGAAATCAATATGAGTGTGGACACAGTAGTATCTGCTTAAGTAAAGTATTTATACTGGCAATAAAATCTATACCTAAAGAGGGTACTCTACTATGTATAAGAGATTGTTATCTTCATTATTACTAATACTTTTACTAACACCTACGTTATTAACTCATTATTTTTTGATCCCTCTTTCAATGTCTAAACCAGACCAACAGTTCCAGCAGCAAGTAATCGGTTCCGATTGGGTTAATGGCTCGACGTTCGGCATTATAACTAACGATACCACCTTAGGCTACGGGTACTCAATAACCAGCTACAATGGCTTGGTTTATATCTACTACACTGAGTGTACGCCGAGTGGTCTGCCTGTTATTAGGGGTTTAGTCTTCAATGGGACTTCGGCGGTTAACGCGCCGTTGCCGGTTTTTAATGATTCGGCTGAGGCTAGCCCACTTTTAGTCACGTTGAGCAATGGCTCGTTGATGATGATTTGGGATGGTTCGCCTATGGGGCATTACGGCCTCAACAACCTAACAATACTCCTACAAGCCTCGGTACTACACGGCAATACTTGGGGGCCAGTGCTTAATCTGACAAAAAGCGGTATTGCAATGAGCTACGCCAGCGACGGCAAGTACATATACCTAGTCTATGAGCCTAAGGTGACACTCACATACAACAACACGATACTTGAGGAGTTGACGCCGACTGGTGTTGTTGTTAGGGCGTTGAGTATTCCACGTGTTCTTGGTATTACTGGTGCCTGGAATGGTTTGGTTGTTGTCCAGTTCATAAACAGCACCTACGCCCTAGTTAACATGAGTACTGGAGTGGTTGAACCAATTAATGCGACTATTGCCGGCTTCAGTAGTGGCCTACTCTACTACTACTACAACGAATTAACGGTGGTTAACGGTACGCAGAGGTTGGCAATAAGCCTACCGAATTACGTATACGCATTCCCAGTGGCATGGAGCCATGGGTTGGTCATAATAGCCTGGAGGCCGGGCTTGTTAAGCGTATTCAACTGGAACGGTACAGCGTTACAGCAGATTAGGAACTACACCACGGCGTTCACAATAATCCCTAGGGCATCAATCATAGACAACACGCTGTACTTGGCATGGTTTGCGCTAGAGAACATTACGAACGGCCATGGTACAATATACATGGCAATACTACCATTACCGCACCCAACAAACCAATCCACAACCACCACGACAACTACGGTTAATGTGGCCACTACGACTAGTTCAGCGAGTACCTCAACCAGTTCGGTTACTACACCCACTACGTCTAGCATGACGAATACTGTAAAGTCATCACAGAGTGCATTACCCACCTGGGTTGTGGCTGCTGTTGCGGTGATAGTGGTTTTAGTGTTGATTATTGCGTTACTAATGGGTAGGCGCAGAAAGCAGTAGTTCTAAACAGTGGTTACCACCTTTACCCAAAATCGAACCCAACCAAGTCTCATTCAGTGCTTTCCTAAACGCCGTGCCAGTTCTCCGCTACCCCCCCCCCCCCACGTGGGATTTTTTTCCAAACGCCTTAATCGAATTTTCGGGTTGGAAAATTAGGCTATGTGTGCTTATCAAGAGCTTGAAGTCTACGTAAAGCGGTTTGTTGGGTGTGCTTTATCTGGTATTGAGAGTGTTCAGTTCTTTTTTGAGGTTTTTCTCACATACGCCTTAAGGCTGATTATGGTGTTGAGGACATCGTTATCGAGGTCTACACTCGATCATGATTGAACATAAGATGATTGAAATGAAAGTGTAGGGATTAACGGATAAGACAAGCATTTTTTAGTACTTTTCGCTATCCATAACATCTTTTATTTCTATCTCGACTTTTAAAGGTCTATAAAGTTTATCAAAGGTGATTATTATTTCGTCTTCGAAGTGTGCCCAATGTTTTTCCTCGCCGTTTGTTAGTTGTATAATAATCCTTTAATTTAACTCTAGATTTAGCCCTTATTCTTGAAGTTTCTGCTAATAAATCGTCTGGGGAAAGAGGAATATCTATTAGTGACTGCTTATTGTTCTTCAAATAGTTAGCATAATCCTCAAGGAACTTGGCAAATTCCTCTTCTACAAGTCCTCATAATCTCTTAAGCCTTATATTCGTTTACGCCTAATATATCAATTATATGAAACTATTACTGTAGAAGTTAGTAATTCTTATCATGTAACAAGAAAGTCAGTTCTTATTTTTAAATATTTGTGGAGTTAGAGTAAACAATATTTTTAAACTCTTGTGGAGTCTGAATACACAGATGATAGAAGAATATAATCCTTGGTGGATTTCTAAGGAGAGAATAACTGAGATTGAGATATATAGAAAGTATGAAGAGTCGGAAGTTAAGTGGGTTCCTGACGTTATTGGAAAAGTGAGCTTATCTCCTTACTCGTTAAACTTCATTTTCGGCCCTAGACAAGTAGGAAAGTCCACTGCGTTAATATTACTTATAAAGAAATTATTAGATGAAGGAAAAATAAATCCTAAATCAATTTTCTATTTCTCCTGTGATAAATTAGCGGACTATAAAGAATTGGATGAGGTTTTAGAGGAATATATAAAGTTTAAAAAGGCTAACAACATTTCATCATCTTTCATTTTTCTAGACGAGATAACTTATCCTAAGGAATGGTATAGGGCTTTAAAGAGTAGGATAGATAAAGGGGATTTTAGAGATGACGTCCTAGTTGTTACTGGGTCTTTATCAATGTCTGCAAAGAGGGAAATTGAAACTTTTCCTGGAAGGAGAGGTAAAGGCAAGAATTTATTAATGCTTCCTTTACCTTTTTCGAAATATATAGAATTATTTAACGTTAAGGTACAGAAAGGAGATTTAAGCTTCGTTCTTTCAAACTATATGCGAAATATTCAGTTCTTGCATGAATTAAATGAGCTTCTTGAAAAATATTTGATCACAGGAGGGTTTCCCAGCGCAATAAGGGAGTATATAAAATATGGGAAAGTGAGCGAGGAAACGATAAGTGATTTCATATCCAGTATAGTTAGTGAAGTAAATAAGCTAAGGAGAAGTGAAACTTTCTTTAAACTCACAATAAAAGGCATAATAGAAAGGACTTCCAGCGATTTCAGTTATCATACTCTCTCAAGGTCATTTGGAGTTGGCACAGTGAAGACTGCGATAAGTTATGTAGAGCTTCTCCAGAAACTATACTTACTTAAAGTTTTAGAGCAGGTAGACCTACAAGGTAATGTACTAACTAGGAAAGAAAAGAAGTTCTATTTTATAGATCCCTTCATATATAGATCGTTCGCCTTTTGGACGTTAACTAACCTGCCTGAAGAGAGTAAATTAGTTGAAAGTGTAGTAATTTCTCATCTGTCCAGAATCTACGATACGTTTTATACCAAAGCGAAAGGAGAGATAGACGCTGTAATAAAAAGTGGGGAAGAAATGCTAGGGTTTGAAGTGAAGTTTGGTAACGTTAAGGCTGAGAAGAAAATTTTGGGGAGAATGAAAAGGGTGTATATCTTAAGTAAGGATAAAGTGGAAGGTAATGTAGTGCCGGTTTCGATTCTCTTAGGGATGCTCGACATTCCTCAAGCTATTGAATTAAAAGTATTAACTTAGGTTACTAGAATATTTAATTCCCATTTTTAATTTATATTCACATTATTATATCGTCTTTATTATCACATCTCAAAAAGAATAAATATCCTTAAATTTGGGGCTATTTTTCAGTCTATATTTAAGCGAGTTCCTATAAATAAGCCTTCCCCTTCATCTGCCCGTTTTTCCACCAGAGCTCCAGGGTTGTCCCCTTCATTTTAACAACTGTAATTCAAGGATCATTAAGACTTTTCATCTTTAAAATAAAAGCTTTTTTAAAGAGCCTCTTTTTACAACTTATAAATGATTATTTTACTATAACGAGTAATCTTAAAATCCATGAGCTTGTATTAGATGAAAGTTGATTTGATTAAACTATAAATATGTTTGCAAATTATTAAAAGCAATAATAAGATTAAGTATCAGTACTGTAATAGAATCTTTAGATGGACACATAATTTGAAGAAGATTATGCGAGCTACGGGTAGAGAGTATTTTGTATTGAGAGCTCAAAATAATAGAAATAGAAGAATAGAAGTAAAAGCTCCCCCAACGTATAACTAATTAATGAGATGCTTAGGTAATAGGGCGCTTGGAGTTATTACGGTAAAGCTTATAGTTATATAGTTAATTGAGCGTTAATTTGATATGCCCAGATAAGTTTATCTCAATTTAACCAAAGTCTCTCTATTTCTTTAATTCGATCAAAATCCTTATCTTCACTTATAATTTTACTGATTGAGTTATTTAACATTATGGCGACGTGAAACGCGTCAGAGGGCTTTAGGTTATATTGTAGTATTAACTCTTTTGCCTTGTCATAATCTTCTTTTCTTATAGGAAGGATTAGAGAATTGGGTAAAACAACTTCATCTAGAAAACTTATTGTATCGTTAAAGTTAACGTTATATTTCTTCTTTGAAATATAAATTACTTCATCTATAACTAATGGGTCTAAAGCTAATCGATCTTCTTGTAATACTCTAATATAAAAATTTTCTACTTCCTTGACACCTAAATTCTAGTATATGATAAAGTTTGCTTCAAGAAAAATCATTGAATTCCTCCTCAAGGCTTGAATAAAATAAGTCTCCTAATTTAGCGCTTTTTGCATAAGAGGATATTTTAGCATGATGTTCTTCCAGTCTTTTTAAGATCTCATTAATGTCAACCTTCCTCTCAGGTTCAAGGATAATTTTACCGTCATAGACGTTAAGAATAAGCTTGTCACCTTCTTTTATGCCTAGAAGATCTCTAATATCCTTAGGAATAATTATATAACCTTTCTTTCCAACTTCCACCTTTGGAGTCAAGCTAGCTTCACTGTAGTTAAACTAGCTAAACCAATATTTAAATATTATAAAAGCACCTCGGATTTTTATCTAGTTCAATATGTGATTTGATTTTAAATTATACCTAAAAAATGTAGGATATTACTAATATGGGATAACCAAGAGAGTAAAATATAATAACTAATAGTGTTGATAAATGATAAAAATTATAAAAAAGCTATTCCAGTATAAGTCCATATTGCTGTTAATGATGAAAATCTTATAATATTTATGGAAAAAATAATCTTATCTTTCATAAAAGTTCATCTAATGGATGATGTATAAATCTACCAAAAAATTTTTCGCTAATATATAGTTGAGCGTGATCTTGAGTAGATATATTCTAGACATTAATCGATCTCTATTTATTTGTAGGTAGGAGGCGTATTACATTAATGTTTACCGATTTTAAGTACTCACCGCTACATTTTGTGAGCGTATTAAAAATCGATGAGAAAATTTTCAACTGATAGTAAATGTTTCTGATATTTCAATTTACCCAAGTTATGGAGGTCGTTTGACTCACCATGCGTGATGGTCTCAACGGTGGTTTTATGTTGAATAGGATTCGCGAGACTTACTAGAATTCCTCATAAACGTCTATGAATTTCTCGTACCAGTTCTCATATTCACTTTTTGTTATTATATGGAATTCGAATGGATCTCCTATGTTTAGTTCCCTCTCGATAATGACCTCAATGTTTACTTTATCCCATACACTTTTAGCCTTATCAGTGATTATTAGCACGTCTACATCACTATCATCTCTATAATCCCCCCTTGCAACAGAGCCGAAAAGTATTACCCTACACTCGGGATCTACCTTTTTAACGCAGACCTCTTTAATTAACTTCACGTAACGCCTAGCGTTATTAAGGAATTCTTTCCTTTTATCCCACTTCCTTTTAAGATATTCCCAGCTCATTAAATATCGCCTCTACAACGTTTAACGCTTTTTCAACAGCCTCTTTATCATAATTAGTAGGTAAATATCTTGATGCAATATAAGCTTGTTTTAACAAATCTAAGGTAGAGATTTCTGCGTTTAAGGCCTCTTTAAGCTTCTTGTTCTCCGTAAGCTCTATAATTCTCTTCAATAAGTCTACTATGTCATGCGTTTTTGGGAAAGAACCCGTTAATTTAGAAATGTAGTATTTTAGACCTAGCTGCAATGCTTGCTCTAATGAAAATAATGCCAAATTATATCTACCATCACGTAGTAGAAGCTTAGCGTAATTTAAGAAATCTAGTGCATTATTTTTTAAGAACTCCATAATTTATAAAACTGTATAGGACTTATAAATCATTATCCTATTTAGGATGTGGATAACAATTTTTTATAAATCATACGAAATTTGTTTTTAACTCGTCGTTAGGTTCATGCGAGAAATCCTCTAAATCACAAGAGTTTTCTGAATTCGACACTTGAAACCCATTACTTCTCGTTTAAAACCCTCTTAGCCTCTTCCAACATTTCCTTAACTCTATTTAAATATGAGGTGATATCAGAAGTCGTTAACTTAGCTTCATGAAAGCCCCACACGTGGAGGAAATACGCACTACTCCACCCGTCCAATACCCAATTACCCAGCTTAGTTGATAAAGTACTTGAAGCCTTACCGAGCGTATAAGTATACCACCTACCCTCCTTAACGGCTTGCTGATACTCAGGTAAATTAAACTTCTCTGAAAGGGCCTTAACTACCCCTTCTGCTGCTTTATAAGCCTTTTCAGAAGCTTGAACCGCATCACCCTTATCTAAATACTTAAAGGCTTCAGCCATATACTTCTCAGCCAACTCAATTCTCAACTTTATGCTCTCTTTAGGGTCAACACGGGACAAAGCTGAAAGTATTAACTCCTCGACGTCAATGCCCTTTTCCTCAGCCCACTTTATTAACTCCTCCATAAGTTAAAATCTCCCAAAGAGATTAAAAAACTACAGAATGTCAAACTTACAGAGGAAGGGTTAATAAAGCGGAAAGTCTAAAAGTATAACCAGATCCATGCCGTCGTCAACAGTTTCCGATAAACCGTGAATTTTATATCATTTAATATCATTAAACATTCCTAGCTCTTCTCATGAAAGTTTATAAATTTTGTAGTTACATACTATCATGTAGAAGAGGGCCCTACAATGAACCCGAGGAGCAATGTGAGGGGGAGGATGGGTTCGATGAGGCTCCCCATGTCCTCGAGGGGAGTGGTTTAACTACCGCTCCCGTAGACGGCATGGGGAGCCGGACAAGGGGAATGAGGACGAGAGGTTGAATACAAATTCATGAAACCTCAATGAAAGTCCGACCCCTCTTGGTCACCTAGCTCTTATTTGGCAAACTACGGGCAACGTTATAGTTAACCAGAATTACGATGCTATTAGTAGGTCTCTCTAGATAATGAAGTGATGCTTTTCCTCTTCTTTCGAAAAGGTTTATAAAAACCCAGAGTTACTTGACTTTATGCGTAAAATTATTATAGCGTTAATTACTTTAACTCTTGTAATTTTAGCTTCTCTATTGTATTTTTATATAGGTATTAAGACGGAAAAGAGTGTACAGAAGAGTTTAAGCACTACTACAACTGCGAAGAGTACGGAAACACAGCCCTTAGTAAATACTCGTAATGGAATAGAGGAGAAAGTGTCCTTGGGGTTTGACGGAGAATACTATGTCTTCGTGAACTTTACTAACGTTGGTCAAAAACCCATTGTAATACATACTATCAATCTGTTTTCACCTAATTCCACAATTATTGGACCCATCCCGGTAGTTCCATTCACCATAAAAATATTAGATTTAAACAACGGAAAAACTTACGCGTCGTTTCCTTTAGGAATAATAATATATACCGTTTTCGGCAAAAACTTCACGTTTTACCCTGGTGAGACGATTTGGTTTAAGTATATAATATATTATGTTTGCAACACGAACTTATCTATATTTTCTCCCTTTGCATACTCTCATTTAGTAGTATTACCGCCTGGAGAATATAAACTCTTAATTAATTCCTCTCTTACAAACACTACATTGTGCTTACCTTTTAATGTTAGTATACCTTTAGGAGATTATGTTTTCGCCAAAAATAATACAATTTATGCAGTATTACCACCTAACGTAACACAAGTTGAAATAAACGGAATCATTTCGAAAGTTGTTTTTCTAGGTAATTTCACTTATGAAGTGGTAAATTCGCAAGAGATATTGAATAACCTTGGGACATTCTCTCAGATGATACCAATGGAGATAAACGTATGGATTAACGGTAAGGAATACTGTCTGTATGCTGTAGGTATTTCGTATACTCCTAGACTTATTTAACCTATAAGAAGTTATGCCTTTTTAACTCATAATTGTTTTATTAAGAGTGTGGAGATAGTGTCGTTGTTAAGCTATTTATATTTGTATAACGAGTATTACTTATGGGTAGGAAGCCTGTATTTAGGCAAGACGTTTCTTGTCCCTCTTGTGGTAGTCATCATGTTGTTAAGTGTGGTAGGCCTTTGGGTAGGCAGAGGTATTTGTGTAGGGATTGTGGTAAGTACTTCTTGGGTGATGCTACTTACCACCATCATTCTAGGAAGTTGAGGGAGGAGGCTTTGAGAATGTATGCTAATGGTATGAGTATGAGGGCTATTTCTAGGGTGCTTAACGTACCTCTTGGTACTGTTTTCACCTGGATTAAGCGGTATGGTAGGAAAAAGTATGAGAAGTTGGTTGAGTTGTGGGGTAGGGCTAGGGAGCTGGTCAAGGGTAAGGTTGTTGCTAAGGTTGTTGATGAGATGCGGACTTACTTGTACAAGAATGCTAGGGCTTTTTACAAGTGGGTTTTCACTTGTTACGTGTGCACGAAGCTGGGAGTTTACCTCATTTACTCTGTGGGGGATAGGGATGAGAGAACTTTCCTTGAGGTCAAAAAGTATTTACCTGACGAGGGTAGATGGGTGAGCGATGATTATAACTTGTACTTCTGGTTGAAAGACCACACGGTTGTCTCGCCGGTTAACCCGAACGAGTCCTTTCATTCCTCATTAAGGGATAGGCTAGTTAGATTCAAGAGAGCAACGAAGGCAGTAAATAGGAGCATTCGCACCATGATGTACTCCATAGCCCTAGTCTTATGGGAGAGAAGGTTAATCCCAGAATTTGTAGCTTAACGACGACACTATCTCCACACTCTTTATTAATCCGATAAAACACACAATATCCTTTGAAGGGTAAACCAGTTAGCTATGGTACCACCTATATACAGTCGCCAGTTTCCGTAGACCTTTAATGAATCGTAGAGTTCTAAGCCTAGATAATGCTACAAGCTACTCTCTGGAAGAACCTGACTTCCCCTCCGCCCTGGAAGGGCGAGGGTTCCCCTCATCGATTCGGGTTTACATCTCTCATTTGAGGGGCAGTCGAGAGGGTCAGAGACCCCTCCTGTTTAAATTAACTATTGCAATAACGTCACGATCATTCTCATAACCGCAATTGCACCTAAACCAACGATAACCGACTTCCTCCATCTTTCTACCACACTTAGGGCATGAGACTGAAGAATAACTAGGATTAACATACTTAACGACCATGCCATGCTTCCTAGCTTGCCACTCAATCCAGTACTGAATCCTACGATACTGCATCAGATACAACTTATCCCTAAACTCCTTAGATAGTTTATCAACATTCTTGATGAGGTTCTTAAGACTCTCCAACTTGATAACATT
>JAPYVG010000246.1 GCA_028277025.1 Sulfolobaceae archaeon | reverse complement strand
TGAGGTAGAAATAGAACTTTCGGAGAGCATCCGTGATAGAAATTTGAGATGTGATTTGTTATACGGAAAGATGTTCAATGTGAACATTGTAAGGTAAATTCAAGGACTGCACTTTCTGACTTTTTTTTAAAGGATGGTAGTAACTTATTAAGATTTACTGACGTGTTTAGGAAGACTGTAAAAAGGATAACAGAGCTTGCTAGGAGTTTAAGTGCTAAAGTTGTAGTAGGTAAGTTTTCCTCTAAGGTCAAGGAGAAGATGGAGGGTGATAAAAATGATAAGCTTAGGCATAGGATTCACCAGTGGAGTGTTGTTAAATTTGTGGAGATGTTGAAAACTCAGCCGATAGACGTCGTGGAGATTTCTGAGTCCTACACTTCCTCTATCAACCCGTTT
This sequence comes from Sulfolobaceae archaeon, assembly GCA_028277025.1. The sequence goes on along the minus strand of JAPYVG010000246.1, from coordinate 2,319 downwards.
AACGGTGAAAAGTTGAGGAAGGGTAAGCAAGTAGTTGAGAGAGAGTTATCAGGGTTTTTAACCCCTACCTGATGACGGGCTCTGCTCACGAGGGTGGGGGGGTGTAAAAGTACTGAAGGTGAACACTAGGTGCTTGGAAAGCGGTGAAGTTCTTTTGGAGAGGGATTCTATTGCTCCTCTTAACTTGGCAAGAAAGGTGGACGGGAGGGTATTGGTGTTTCCCTCGACTGGCCCTAATGAGTTAAGGGTGACTGTGTGTGATCCTTAAGAGTGGTGCGTGACGGAATTAGAAGTAATTAAAAGTAAGGAAAAGTTACGCCACGGGCAAACACTTAATACTGACGCCAGATGGATATAAGCCAATAGAGGAAGTTTATTATGAAGGTGTACAAAAGATATATATAAGGGTTTAAAATTACCGCCTACACAGCCCATAGTGCTGTCTAATGGTAATCTGAAAAGTTTAGCTTTAGCAAAAGATGTAGGTGTAGAAACAAGCATATATGAACATACATGGGATTTGAAAGTAGAAGGAACATTATTTTATGCGTTAGGCGAGAATGATGAAAAAGATGATATTAGTGGATAAGCCCAGGAAAAAAAGCAATGATATAAAAGGATGCGATTTTCTATGAAGAGATATTATTTATCTCCTTTTTTTAAATTTATTTTAATAACAACAACAGTATTATTTTATTTAATCAGATAAATCATGCCATAATAGAAGTTAATTAAGATTTATGGAATAAATTGTTAGAATATATTAATAATGCTAATGTAAGACTGGCTGATCAAGAACTAATTAAACTAATAAATGATCTGCAGAGATTAAATATATTGTTTGACTATGATATAAAAACAACTACAAGCGTAATGTATAGTTCGATCCCAGAGGAAACTTTCGCGACATCTTCCTTTATAATGGGCTCAATATCCTCGGTCTTTGACGCTGTCTTTACCATCATAAGTTCATTAATAATTTCTCTTGTTATATTTCTGGTCCGTATCGATAGCCGTAATTATCTTTATTGTTCTAGATATATTACTTGTGTCTTCCCTATTTAAATTGTAGAAAGTATATCATTAAAAAACTAAGAACAAATTTGTTCAACGGGAGAGCATATGACTTTTTCAATACATAAGACTGTAGATATTTTAGTTTCTACATCAGCTAAAGAATAAAAGAAGAGAATCGCAACAAAACAAAGGATATACGTAGACATCTTGACCTGTAGCAAAATGTTTTAATAACCTCTTTGCAGAGTTTATACATATGAGGAGCGGAAAAGACGGAGAATATTACTTCGTAACAATTGAAAGTGATGAAGAATTAGAGAAGTTAAAGGAATTAACGCTTAAGAAAATGAGGGCTAGAAACGGTAAGCTTTCTTATGCTTCCCAATCCTCCAAATGAATACAGTACAATTTTTTGGCTCAAAACTATAGACTATCCTTATGTCTCCAGTAACTTCTATAGAGAATAAAGGCCTCCCGTACTTATCCGTTTGGTTCTTTAATTTCTCCTTAGCATACTTTTTAGGGTCTTCTCGGAGTAAATGCAATTTATCAAAGATTAACATTATAACTTCTTCATGAGGAAATTCCTTGGCTAAAAATTCCGATAATTCTTCAAGATTAGTTATCCTCTTCCTAAACATGAATTTCAATTCCCACTTCTCACAAACCATGATAAAAACATTTAGGAAACGCATTTAAAAATTTTCTCTTTTTGTATATTATCTTAAATATAAGCTAAATACTAAGCAAATATATAAGCAAAAATATTAAGCACCCCTAGACCGAAGAGCGTAGAGCTTGGGATTGAATTTTTTGTGATAACCGGAAAGTTTATACAATTTTTCTAACGAGAATAGAAAGCCGGGATCCCAGTATAAGTGCTTATACTACTTACTTAACAATTTTTCAAAATTCAATGAGAGTAATCAGCATATCCTTTTTTAATGCCTAGTAGCAAATATACACAAACGAAAAATTAAAGAGGATGGCTTCTAAAATGCTTTTCTACTCCAACTTCTTGGGTATGGGGAAGAGCAGGGGAATAGGGCTAGGCGAAGTTAAGGTCTACGGGAGGAAAGTGAAAGGGCTCAACTAAATCCAGTCGACATTTAAACTATCAATACGAGTCGCAATAGTAACTTAATTATCATCAATTAGATCGTTAAATAAAGTGTTAATTGTTCTCACTTAGCGCTAGCCTCACTTTTAACCCTTAAATACTTGAGTTTATAGCTTGTTATGATGGAAGGGAAAAAAGAGCTAGAGGAAATCTTGAGCAAAGGTAAATTTTCTAAGTTAGAG
>JAPYVG010000244.1 GCA_028277025.1 Sulfolobaceae archaeon | reverse complement strand
TTTTCGCTCCCTATTATAATTCTATCTGGTTTTATCGTATCCAAAATTGCCGAGCCCTCTTTTAGAAACTCGGGGTTAGCTACAACTTCCCTACCAGAAATCTCCTTAACTCTTCTCGAAGTGCCTGGAACTACAGTACTTTTAATCACAATTATGGAATCCTTAGATAGTACTTGAAGGGATTTAGCTGCTGAGTATACGTAATCTAAGAAAATTTTTCCGTTTATTGTAGGTGTCGAAACTGTTATGAAAGCCAACTCAACATCTTTTAATTCTTCATATCTAGCAGTAAAATGTAAGCGATCCCTATTCTTAGTCAATAATTCCTCTAACCCTGGTTCATAAATAGGTATCCTACTGCAATTTAGTCCCTTTACTTTATTCTCATCTATGTCAACACCCACTATATAATGTCCTCGATCTGCCAGAACTGCAGCTGTTACCAGTCCGACGTAACCTAAACCTACTATACCTATTTTCACTTTATTACACCCTTAAACCATTCAATTGTCTTTCTTAACCCTTCTTCTAATGATATCTTAGGTTCCCAATTTAATAACCTTTTAGCCTTACTTATATCAGCAGCTCTTCTGGGGGGATCATCGGGTCTAGGTGGTAGATATGTTATTTTTGATTTGCTTCCAGTTAAAGTTATTATCATGTTTGCTAGGTCTATTATTCTAGTTTCCTTATCTGAACCTATATTGATAACCTCACCCTTAAGCCCTTTCGTAAATAACAATTTCAACGTTGCCTCTACCCAGTCTTCTACATACAAAAAGGCTCTGGTCTGTTTTCCGTCTCCGTAAATCGTTATGTTTTCTCCTTTTAGTGCTTGATATATAAACCTAGAGACTACTCTTCCATAACTTCCGTCCTCTCTCAGTCTCGGTCCATATACGTTAAATGGCCTTTGTATTCTTACATCAAGTCCATATTCTCTATAATAAGACATGATTAACGCTTCGGAAAATCTTTTACTTTCATCATAACAACTTCTTATTCCTATTGGATTAACCTTTCCCCAATAGTCCTCTGGGGTTGGTATTATTTCAGCATTTCCGTAAACTTCCGATGATGAAGTATACATGTATATTGCATCACTTTTCCTAGCTATTTCTAACGTTCTAAGAGTTCCCAAGGAATTAGAGAGCATAGTTTCAACTGGATATTTCGTATAGTCTTCTGGTGAAGGTCTTGCTGCCAAATGTATTACATAATCAAATTTTTCATTGGTATTAAAATTTTCTATTTTTTCCTTTATTAACTTAATATTATTATACGATTCAAAGTATTTAGCAGTTGAGAAGTCATCAACTACTACTATTTCATGATCTCTTAGATGCTCTATCAAATGCGAACCTAAAAATCCAGCCCCACCGCTTATAAGAAACCTCATAAAATATACTAGACTAGGGCAAACTAAAAGGCTTTACTAAGAGTTAAATGTTAAAATTTACAGTGTGGCGTTCAGTAATAACCTTTCGGTCAAACTTCAAGCATAGTGTCAACTAACATTGTCACGTGGCGATTCGGGGGGAGGGATTCACCTATTTAGGCTCATAAGGCCCATTATTACACCAAACACTCCAAACAATCCTTGCCAACTTCCTAGCTAAGGCAGTGTACAACTTCTTACCTTGAAGTCTATCCTTTAAGGACCTGAAGGGTGAGGGACTTATAATGAATACTTCCTTTAACCTTGCTGGTGAGCCCTTAGTTGAGACTCCCCAAGACGCTATTAGGAGTTTTGCAGTTGGAGGATTTGATGCAATGTACATCCAAGGATGGATAATAAGAAAAAGATGAAAACGTTTGTTCTGTTCTTATTTTTATCATTTATGTAAAGGCCTTAGTACACAATTTAATTTATTATTTGCTAAAATGGTTCGTGCTAATATTCGCTATCAGATTAAGAAGGGTCGTTCCTTAGCCTGTAATAAACTATCTGTTTAGGGTACTGAGCAGTGTTACTTCTTTCCTTTTTAATTCTAGATAGTAACACGCGTTTCGTAGTAGAAAAACGATTGGCCATCTCAATCCTAAGTATCTCGAAGGGATGCTTTAAGATCTGCTTGTAAACATTTCCTAAATCCTCTATTGCCAACTCTCTCTTCCTAAATCCGGATAATATTTCCTCGACTTTTTCCATGTTTTCTTCATCATGAACTTCTATTTCTATTAGTTCCAAGTGTTTCAGAGTATTTATGCCGCCAATTAGTGCTTTGCCTTCAGATCCTTCTATATCCATTTTTAGTATTCTAGGTTTTAGGCCAGTTTCTTCCACTATCTTATCTATAGTAGTAGTCTCAACTAATCCTTCACCTTCTTCAGATACATATGCTCCAACGCCTTCGCCTTCTATACTGACCATTTTGCCAGGTTTGTCATAAAGTGCTTTAGGAATTACAATTATATTATTAAGTTTATTTAATTCCACGTTCTGTTTCAAGATTTTCAGGTTATTTGGTTCTGGTTCTACAGCTATAACCTTTCCTTTATCCTTAACCTTAAAAGATGCTAGGATAGAAAACAAGCCTATGTTTGCACCAGCGTCAACAACAACGTCTCCTTCTTTAATGTTGGAGAGTAAAGGAGAGTAAATATTTTCTATTACGACCTGGTAAAATGATGCAAAGTCACTCCTCCTTAAGAGAATCACCTTAGCAGGTAAGTTTACAAATGATTTCAGATTAACTATCATACACTACCGTGTATTATAAAATTAGGTTTAATAAAATAAAGTTAATATCTAATAC
>JAPYVG010000242.1 GCA_028277025.1 Sulfolobaceae archaeon | reverse complement strand
AAAATATCTAAGGAGATAAAGGAAATCGTAAAAAGATAAAGGTAAAGCTGAAAAATAAAATGAATGCTGAAGAAGTATTAAAATTAGGAGTTAAAATTACGAAGCCAGTAGAGTTGCCTAGATTGTTTTAATCGTTATGTTTAATTAATCCCTAAAGCGGATAATGTTTGAAGATTTGTTTTTATGTATACTTTTCAGTTTTTCTCAGAGAGAATGATGATTAACATAACAAGTGCTTTGTGGATTAGTTGAAATTTCTTAGGTCTTAAACTAGAGAGATAAAAATAAATTCTAAATCCTGCGTTGAGTTAAAATTTAGCTATATGTTCCTAGAGTGTGGACAACAATTTTGTTAATTCAGTATAAATTATATAAGGTGTAAATTTAATTTCAATTCAACACAAGATTTATCAGTTAATAAAATATAGTGCTGTAATTTTAACCATGTCCAAAAATTTTATTGTGAATCAGAGAGTTTAAATGATACAACTTTAAGGAAATTTTAACCAAATTTCAAATGAACGAAATTGTTGTCCACACTCTGTTCCTATTGAGAAAAACTGAAGAATTCAACAAAGCACATAACAAGGTCTAACGTCGGGAAAAAGATCATGATAGTATTTACTATATTATCTGAAATTAATGGAAAACCCTCAATTGTTAATTTACCTTACATCTAGCGATATTTATATAGTTTTGAAGTGCCCCATTTAGATTTACGTTTATCAAGTACGAAAGTTGGTAATAATATTTTCTTAATCAGAACCGATTCTACGTGAGTAATACTTTTAATATAGAAATGTAACAATACGTTAAGTCTTTCCATAAAAGTACGTGAAAAATCCGAGATAAGAAGAGATTAAAACCGATTTTATGATAATCTCTAACCTCAGTTTTCAATAAATTATGCAAAATTACTGTTAGAAGCTTTACATAGATAATTCAATTTATTATTAGAATAATGAATAAAAATAATGTTAAAAAGTAATACGAATTATAAATAAATTTTACACATAACAGTTATTTGACTACCTGCCTTTTAAGTGTTTGTTTGCACTACTTTATTTTTAACATACTGGTAATCATTCTCCAGCTTCTGCGTAATGTAATTCTCTATTGTTGATAATCCAATTTCATTTTTTAGTTCTATTCTACCCTCTTTTACCTCTGCCCCCACATCCTTAGAAAGGCTTCCATGCATTAGTATATTTCTAAACTGAAGTATACTGCTCTCCTTAAGGTAATTCCTAACAATTTCGTCACATTCCTTATAATTCTTGTCAAAGTCACTATATACGCCGCCTCCTCTGGAGTTAAGGCAAAAGGCTACGGGAAGTTCTCTTGCCAATGATATTGCCTTGTCGTAATAACCTACTTTTATATATAAGCCTAAAATTTTCTCAAGAACTTCTAAGTCGTTACCCTTATAAATTAAGTCCCTAACTTTAATGGTAGAGTAGAAGTGTGAGAGAACTATCATGTTCTCCTTCTCGAAGTAAGAGTGATTATACCATTCACTATAAGCCTTAGAAAGTTCGTTTACGTCCCTTTCTAATTCGTTAATATAACTTTCTAAATCTCTCATACCCCTTACACTGTCTACAGCGAAACCATTCCTTAAGTTTTTCAATAGGCTAATTACTTTATTTGGATCTTTTGATTTAATCCTTTCTATTATCAATTTCATTTCCTTAAACTCATTGGGTTTTAAGCTCTTAAGAGTTACGCTATAGTCTCTGAAATACCTCTCATCTACTTTCTCTATGGAGTAAGTTATCGCTAAGGAGTCCTTCATAGCCTTAACGACCTCTGTTAAATCAACTATTGATACTTTTTGTCCGGGAGGTCCCATTACCGGTGCAGCTACGAACCTACTGTTAAAAAGGGAACCTACAGCCATAGTAACGGAGACTAATACGTTAGTTCCGTGAGTTAAGTCAACTATTATCTCATTACAAGATTTACTTATCTCGTTAAATATTGAGTAAACTACGTTAAAGATGAAGACTGGAGACCTTTCTGAATAGTAAGGGCTCCTTTTATATCTCTGACCCTCAGCTATTAAGTTACCTTCGTTATTGACATAATAAGCTTGCCCGCTACCCACATTTGGTACGACCCTTACTTCAATTCTGTTGACGAAGTCCTCTATGTCTTTTCTCATATTTTCGTCTCTAAACAGCTGATTACTTCTAATTAATATCATATTCTTATATCCTTTTATTAAAATATCTAGATCTTTAGCTGTAGTGTCATCATGAACTATTAGGCTATCTGGTAGAAGTGCCACTATTTTTTGTGGACTTAGAAGTTTAGCTAGGGCGTGAGCTGAGAAAAAGGTGTTAAATTCTCTACCTTCAATTTCATAATTAGTTGGAGTATATGACATTACATCTCCTGCTATATAAATTAGGCATCTCACAATAAAATATATAGAAGAAATAGCTAATATTCCTATTGTATATTTAAGTATAATACATGAAATTAATTAAAAATTATTATAATAGATTGCTAGTAATTGAGGGATCTTTTTGATAGCGCGAATGTTAAGTTATTATTGTCTTTCTCTTTATTATATAGTAATTGTAACTAAATCCATAGAATATAGCTAATTTAAGAAACTTCTAATTTCCTTTTCCTTTATAGTCTTTTTCATAATAGCTGCAACGGGGGCTAAAAGGGAGTTAAATCTAGTGTTAGTAATGGGGGCTGTTGGGCTGAGTGTGCTAAGGACCTTAATTCGCTTTGAACCCAACAGCCCCCAA
>JAPYVG010000240.1 GCA_028277025.1 Sulfolobaceae archaeon | reverse complement strand
ATGAGGTAAAATATAGGGAGAGGGCAAGGCAGGTTAAAGTTATTGCAGGAAAGATGAGGAAAGTCATTACGTTATCAAAGAACGGGGAAAACGACACAGTTCCGGTTCACTTATTTCTTGCTGAACTGAACGCGTAGTTTAGTTCAATTAAATTTAAGGAGTATAGCTAAAGCAATGGAAGAGAATTCAGTTAGCTCATAGTTCTGAAGGAGAACGATAAAACAGTAGGCATAGTAACTGAAAGGGATATAGCAAGGGCTGTAAGTAAGGGTATAAGCCGTGACAGTCCGGCTTTCGATATCGCGAGTAAAAATATCATAAAGATCAATTATCACAAAAGTGTATATGACACTTACCATATAATGATGAGGAGTAACATAAGGCATTTAGTGATAGAAAAGGATGCTGACTTCCTTCCCGCCAGCGAGGGTTCCCTTCTGGAGGGCTCATCGTTCCCACCATTGATTCGGGATTACATCTCTCATCTGATGAGCAGTTGAGTGGCTCAGAGAACCACTCCCATTTGAAAGGGGGACTTTCATTGCTAAGCTCTAGTCCCTTGAAGGAAAAGGAAGATAAAGGTTGCTCCTCCTACAGTCCCATTAAGCTGGGGAGGAGCGTCGTTAGCGTCACTAAGAGAAATTTTGACAAAGAAATATTTAAATATAAGGGGGTCATCCATCCCCACCTCAGGGAGGCGAGGCATTCCGCCCCCCTTAATCCCTTTCTTTGTAAAGTAAAAGAAAATAATGAAATAAAAGAACTGTTATAATATTCATATTGTGATAATAAAAGGGCTAAGATAAAAACAAAAAGGTTTTTAAATATGTTTTAACAGAAGTAGAAATCGGGGATGAGGGGATGGTGAGCAGGGTCAGAATTGAGCTATGAAAGGACACCCGGAAGCTGACCTGACCCCCTCATCCCTAATTCATTACTTATCTTTTCAACTATTAAGCTTTTCTTCTCATCCAATTTTAAAAAATTGAGCAAAGAATGAGGTTGGATCTTAACGTTAAATCTACGACGTGAGAATAATTGTATAAACTCCCCAGTTTAATAAGAAAAATTCAATCAGTATGTGTAACTACTACTGAGAGTTCTGAGAATGAAAAACAGAAGAGTGAAAGCTTAGGCCCAGGGCGCTTTTGATGTGTAAAAAGCCTTCTTTCTCTTCATAGTCAAACATTTACCTGGGGTACTCTGGACTCTCGAAGCTAAATAATGAATATTAGAAGATGACATATTTCTCTATGACTAAAACTAATAAGAGTTATAGCACCAAGTGGTAGGTAATATAGCTCTTTATTATACGGCATATATTCTTTCTCGTCATGGATGGAATGTGCTGCCTACTTCTAGAAATACAAGAGGCGTTGATATTGTAATATATAGTCAGGATGGAACGAAAATGCATACTATTCAAGTTAAGGGACTATTTAAACGAAATCCGGTCCCCTTCGGGTCGAATTCGAATAATCTAATTGCAGAATTTTATGTTATAGTTTTGCTGAATGAACTTAAGAGTGAACCGTGGGCTTTTGTACTTAATAAAGAGAATATAAAAGAGAAATTAAGAATGAGGGAAAAGAATAAAAAAGTAAGCTATTGGCTTAAGGAATTGAAGTTTTTATCAGAATTTAAGAATAAATGGGATATTATAGGTTACGGATATTAAATAAATTTTTATAACAATCTTTATTTTTTAGAATATTTCTTGATTAGATTCGAGCAGACTTTATCATTTGTACAATTCACAAATTGCATAGGTAATGTATTCTTAAATAGCCATAGAGGGTATGAATAATCCTTTTTAGCTCTTCGTACATTATTAAAATCATGGCAAAGAATAAACAAGAAGAAGACGGCAGAATTACCGTACCGGGTGTAATTGCTGAAGGGGAAAGGGAAATAGTGAAGTTCATGAAGTACCTCTCATAATAGAAAGCGAAATGCAACCAGAGAGGGCTAAAAGTGATTTGACAATAGTTCGTCAATCTACCTTACCTAAAACTCCTTACGTAAGGATCGAACGGATAAAAGAAATAGATGACACTATTGAAATAATATCCAATGATTATAACTGTTTAGTTAGTTTAAGTAGTAAAATAAGCTCGTAGTACTTTGTTTATTTTAATGTGTAAAAGCTTTTTTACCTCCTCATACTAGAACCGTATAGCTTTACTGAAGAACTAAATTATCTAAGGAGCTTCTTACGCTCTGGTCAGCTATGAGCCTATATTTATCATCGAACTGACAGAGGACGAATTTCGGTATTAACTCTAAGCCTTTATCAGTAGTAAAGTTGAATCCTACTTCTTTAGCCATTTCCACAGCGGATTTGAAACGACGTTGATAGCTGCTCAGTTTCACTCTTGGGCCGCATTTAACCTCAATAAAATAGTAATACATTCCAGAAGGGTAATACGCTTCTACGTCGTAACCGTGTCGATCCCTAGCTATTATTTTAAAACCTTTGCTTCTCAAAACACACTCAACATAACTCTCACAGTCATACATCTTCATCAAGTAACTCTCACATGGATCACGCATCTTAAGAATTACCTCATGTTATTACACTTACTAATTTTAAATTATTATTTTATTACTCTTCTAGTTATATACTTTCTTAAACTCCTCAGTTTACTGAGAAAAAGTTTGTTTATTTGCGTGCATTCTAACAAGTATTGCAGTACCCTGGAGTTTAGTCTTTTCTAAAAACGCTCTTGCTATCTTCTCGTGCTCATCACTCCTTACAATTATGATAAATACGTGTTTCTTGTCCATAATCTCAT
>JAPYVG010000241.1 GCA_028277025.1 Sulfolobaceae archaeon | reverse complement strand
TACAATACAGGTTACCCTGTCCTTAATTATAACTCAGTAGTTGAGTGGATCAGTTCGCGTGGGGAGGGAGCTTTCCTAATTTTCGGTACTGATGTTATACCTTATACATTGTACGATTACCCGAACAAGCCGATAAACGAGACGGAAATTTTCAAATTTATGGAAAGAGGAGGTACGGTAATTTGGGTAGGAGATACTCCCCTCTATTACGTAGATAAAAACGGTGTAAAAGAAGAAATCTTTAGTAGAGGAAACCCGTTCCCGTTTGTGCCTAAAAACTTTGAGCATAAGCCGATGTCTAAAAATAGTGAAAACGCTATCGTGGGGGAAATTTTAGAATATAACCCTAAGGAATCTTGGAGACCGGTTGGAGCTAACCCGTCACTGATACCAATAAGTATGATAAAAGGAGAAGGAGGCGGAGAAATACTTTACTCAACGTGGATTTATAAATACGGAAAAGGTAGATTTGTAAGGGTTTACGACTCACCTTATGTTAACGTTGACTACGTGTTATCATTGCCGGAAAAATTAAGTAATCTCGGCATAGGTGTTAGAATAAGGAATTATAGAAGGCTTAGCGATTTTAAGATGATTTTACCTAATTTTAAAATCGGCGTAATCATGGGCAAGAATAATGTTGGTAAAACTAGTATATTAGAAGCAATAGCAATACTTGACGCTAATAACGCAAGTAAAATAAGGGCGTTCAGAGGTAGGATATCTAATCAAATTGCTGAAACTGAACTATTTTTGAATAACGTATATTACAAGAGCGTATTTTCTGAAACTTCTTCAACACGAATTGGAGACGCTAGAGTACTTTTAATATATTCTCTCAATGCCGTCCCTACAGTTACTCCTGATGCATCTACTTTTCGTAAAGTCACTGAGCTATTAAGTAAGTTCGATCCTAACATTTTCTATGTTTACTTATCCGCGGGTAACGAGATCAGAGTATTATTTAACGATAAGACTGACGTTTCAATTAATGAATTAGGTTATGGGTATAAAAGCTTGCTAAACTTCATATTATCTTATGTTGTTTACCAACCTAGGATTATCCTCATCGACGACTTAGAAGGATTTGCCTTACACCCAGAATTGCTTAAACAATTTTACGGTTTCTTACTGAAATTGGACGTAGATTTGATATTAATAACTACGCAGAGCAGTGACGTTTATGTATACTTAGCAGAAAGGCGCTCTGACAATGTTAGGTTTATATTACTCAATGACGGTAAATACGAAGTCCTGTCTTCGGAAGAAGTCTTGGATAGGACGGATTATGAAGATTTAAGATATACAGCATTAAAAATATCTAATGAAGTTCACTGAAAAAGCTAAAATTGAGATAATTTTTGGAGATGGACATTTTGATAGGCAAGTAATTAAAGATGCTCTTGAGAAAAACAAAGATAAATATTGCCAAATCTCATTGTTCATTCCGGAAAGCGGTAGAAAAGGTAAGGGAAGGACTATCAACACTGGAATTGACGGAGTATTAAAGTTCATTAAGGAGGACGTTACAAGGTTTTCCTTAGGTTATATCGTATTTATTGATAAAGAACACTGCTCTTCTGATTGTGAGAACGACGTTAACAAATTCGCAAACAAATATGGAATTTCCATTTCTGTTACGCAAAAAATTGTAGAAAGCCTCGACGTATATAAGCTGACTTGTAGTATAGGAAATAAGAAATTTTTCATGTATTTTATCTTTCTTGGCTTTTACTGCTGTATGGAAGATTTTATCCTGATAAAAATCTGTAATAGTAATACAAGTGAGTTTACAGGGGAAGGGTGTTGTAAAAAATATAAGGAAATATTTAAGCGCGTACAAAAAGAAATGAAAGAATCTTGCATTGAAAAGACGTATGACGAGTTATTCAAAGCAATTGCTCTTGTCTTAGAAGAATTCACTACTATTAAAACGTAACATATCTTATATTTTATAATTGAGGAAAAGGACATACTTTACTTACATAGAGTATTTATATATGTGATTAGGACAAATACATCCTCTATAAAATTCTGAATGTTGAATATTCGAAGCTTAGCATGATCTGAAAAAATATTTATTACATTTAGCACCTCTATATACTTGTAATGATAGCAAAATATCCTGCGCATTTAACTAAAGAGTCACGATTAAAGGTTGTAAAAAGTTATATACTGCATGAATTAGCATCATTAACTCGCGATAAAACCCTGATATAATTAATATGGGCAATTCAGGACTCCTTTGCGAATTATAAATAGAGTTCATGAAAATGGATTTAGAAAAGCTTCTGAAAGCGATTGAAAGGTTTCTTACGAGGTATGGACAACCCCAAGAGTGAATCCATTAACTTAAATTTATGACAGAATATAGAGAAATAATTGTCGTAGAGCGGTAATCTTACTCCCTTTTCCTCGTTTCGACCTCTCGTTAAGGCAAAGAGGTAAGTCACGCCACGGGTAAACACTTAACACTGAGACCTAAGGGCATCAAGTCCACTGAAGACTGTAACTCTTTTACGTAACTACTCGTTATTTCAATTTTACAGCAGTTATGGGATTTTCCTTAGGTAGCGCCCTGTAATTAAGGTAAGATCTGATAACTGCTGCAGTTCTATAAATATCGTTTTGACGTCGGTTATGTTCATGTAGTATTACCCAGAAATCTCTCTTGATGATCTCCCGACCGATGACGGGCACTACTCACGAGGGTGGGAGAAGTTGGATGGGTATTGAAGTTTCCCTCGACTAGCCCCAATGATCTGGGGCGACTGTGTATGATCCCTAGGAGGGGT
>JAPYVG010000239.1 GCA_028277025.1 Sulfolobaceae archaeon | reverse complement strand
CGCAACGGGAATAAGCACAAACAAGGGAGGACAATACATTATAGCAAAATGGGGTAAAACCAAGGACTCAAAATTCCTCAAGATCGAAATAATAATGAAAAAGACCAATTCAACGTAATAAACGCTGAAGCAACCAGCAATGAGGTTAAGACTGCAGTTAAGACAGTTAAGGAACAAGATAAGGGAAAGAAGGTCAAGAAGTTTTACGGAGATAAAGCTTATGATGCTAATGAGATTTACAAGACTGGGGTTGAGGTTGTTGTCCCACCTAACGCTTCTACTAGGCGTGGCCACCCTGCTAGGCTGTAAAGGAGTTCAAGAGGTTATAATCGTTGGAGGGAGGAGAAAGGTTATGGTGTTAGGTGGAGAATTGAATCCTTATTCTCCGCTGTACTTTTGGGGAATCTGTTAGGGCTACAAGTTTTTTAGGACAAGTGATTGAGGCTGAGCTTAAGTTCTGGGCTTATGCATGGATGCTCCACTTGGCTAATGGTCGGTAGAGCTCCGGGTATTAGGGTGTAAGCTTGCGAATAACGTTGAAATATTAATTACTGAAAAATTCTCAGTATATCATAGTCATACTTATGAAATAAATTGAAGGGATCAACAAAGCAACTCGTTACGAAAACTTTAAAAACATAAAGCTACTTAATACAAGTGACCAAATATGAAAAAGTATACACTAGCTAAAGAGAGTAAATTTAAGTATAAAAAATATTTTTTATTAAGTATAAATATAGTCATAGGAGCTTCATTCTTTAAGAAGAGAGCGTTAGCGACTGTGAAAGTAGTTCTAGGCGTAGTAGAAAAACGAAAAATTAGTAAAACGTCTAGAAGAGGCTAAGTACTTTATCTACGGTGAGCTAGATGAGTTCTCACTATCAACCAGCTAACATTAATTTCTACAAGAATATTGTCATCACTAAAGAAACAGTTATAGACCTAAAAGGGACTACTTACCAAGTAGAGAAGATAAGGGTGAAACAAGGGTACCCACTTGCCAATAGGATCGCTGAGTTATTACCACAATACAAAAACTTCCTCCAACATAAACACAGAGGTCACTCACTCTCAGCCGAAAAGCCAGCTCGTAAAACAATAAGTAAAAAATATGGTGTGGAGTGCAGTAGAGAAGCGATAGAGTTTAACGGGGTAAGGTATTTCCCAGACTGCTTACTGTCAAAACAAGGTATCACTTGCTACTCGAAATAAAGTCCACAACATTGGGACTTGATAGAGAGAAGGCAGAAAGCCTCAGTAAGATCGCAGGGTTACAGTCATTACGGCTTGCTCCAGTAGTTGCGCTTACCAGAGGGGATCCCATGGTGGAATTAGGAGTAATTAAAAGTAAGGAAAAGTTACGTCAAGGGTAAACACTTTTTGCACATCAAAAGCACCCTGGTCCTAAGCTTCACTCTTCTGTTTTTCATCATCAAAACTTCCAGTAGTAGTTGTACATACTGATTGATTTTTCTTATTAAACTGGGGAGTTTATACAATTATTCTCACGTCGTAAATTTTACGTTAGGATTCAAACCTCATTCTTTGCTCAATTTTTCAAAAGTGGATGAGAAGAAAAGCTTAATAGTTGAAAAGATAAGTAATGAATTAGGGATGAGGGGGTCAGGTCAGCTGCTGGGTAACCTATCATAGGTCAATTCTGACCCTGCTCATCATCCCCTCATCCCCAATTTCTACTTCTGTAAAAACAGATTTAAAAACTTTTTTGTTTTTATCTTCACCCTTTTATTATCACAATATGAATATTATAACAGTTCTCTTATTTCATTATTTTCTTTTTCTTTACAAAGAAAGGGGTAAGGAGAACTTCCGCTTCCTTAACCTTCAGAAAGTTTAAAACTACAGAATCAGAGATATATATCAGCGGGTTCAGCGGGACACGCTTTCATCACCGCTCAGAGTGGCCCTCGGTCGAGGGTCACTCACTCCGCTTCATCACCCATTTCTAGTTCTGTAAAACATATTTAAGAACTTTCTGTTTCTATCTTTATCTTTTTATTATCTCTATTTAGAGAACAATTGTTCATCATCATATTATTAAGGAGCTATACAGCCTAAAATACGGTATGGAGTCGAAGAGGGGTGGAATACAGTCCTTCGCTTCTAAACACGGTAGAAAGGGGAAAATTGCCGATGAGGAAGTACTCCCACCGTGAAAGGAACCGCGTGCTTGATCATGTTCACAAATCTGTGAACAAGTTGCTGGATATGTATCCTCTCACTAAGTTAGCCGTCGAGAAGTTGAATAAAAAAGAGATGTTCCAAGATGCGAGCGATAGATTGTCTAAGAAGATTTCGAGGACTGTGTAGAGGACAATACATCGTGTGCTTAAATACAAAGCCCACTTTACGGTTCTTTCGTTAAGGAGGTTTTGTCAATTCACATTACCTCTACTGAAATTAACTAGAAGCTTTGAGCGGAGCCTGGCTCAAAACGTATTCTAGTATATATATATTTTTCGTGTGTATTACATCTTTGTACCTTCCTTAATGTTACAAAGTATTAGGAAAATTCTTTCACGTCTAACACGCTTAACACTACATTAGTTAAATAAACCTAAAGTTTATTAATGTATAATTAGATAGAATTCTTCATGACTCAAGTTGCTAAGACAAGCACGGACTTGTTGGACATAGCCACTAAGATAGCGATTTCTGCATATACACCTTCTCCGGAATCAAGGGGTAGAGAACCTAAACCATCTGTAGAGGTCACGACGATTAACAACCTCTTAACGTACATGCAGAGCAGGAAAAGTATACCGGACCTTTTGGCATATATCTTACGACA
>JAPYVG010000238.1 GCA_028277025.1 Sulfolobaceae archaeon | reverse complement strand
CAAAGGGTAAAGGGATGGGAGGGGTTTGTGAGGTCTTTAATAGATAGAAAAGAAGCCTTTATCTCTGTCTCAGGCTCAACATCCAAAGTGAACAAAGGTAGAGTGAAAGAGGTGTTAGCGGGCAGACCCATCTCTCTAGAAGTATTACCGCTCTCTTTTAAGGAGTTCCTCAACTTTAAGGGAGTGAAAGTAGAGAGACAATTAGACGCGATAGCCAGAAGCAGTGAGATAAAGTCCCTCTTTCAGGAATACCTTAAATTTGGCGGATTCCCCATGGTGGTTAACAGTGACGTAAAGGAGAAAGTACTGTTACAACTCTACGACGATATAATCAGCAAAGACGTAATAGAGGAGTGTAAAATAAAAAGGTCAGATAAACTGAAGTCTTTAGCACTGTTTTACGTCTCGAACGTAGGTAACCGAATCTCCCTCAGGAGGTTATCACGCTCTTTGGAAATCCCTCTGAGGACTGTGGAAAGGTTTACGGCTTGCATTGAAAGCTCGATGTTAATACACTTTGTTAGACCTCTTTCCCCTTCCTTATCTCAGATGGTAAGGGGAGAGAGGAAGGTGTATAGCGTTGACACCGGGCTCTCGAATGTAGTAGGTTACAGACTGAACCAGAACTTGGGCTCACTGCTTGAGAATCTTGTCTATCTTGAGTTGAGGAGGCGTTACGGTGGTGACGCCATTTACTATTATCACGGCAAAAACGAAGTGGACTTTTTAATATTACAGCAAAACGAGGTGACGGAAGCTTATCAAGTAACTTATACGTTAAACGATGAAAGGGAAATTAAAGGGATAAGGGAGGTGATGAAGAGAAAAAAGGTGAGAGCGTATGTTATTACCTTTGATGATGAAGAGAGAGTGGAGGAAAACGGGGTGAGAATAGTCAAGGTGTGGAAGTGGGCTTTAGGTTTTTAGTCAGATATTTTTCCTTCGCCATCATAAGTGTTTACTCGTGGCGTAACTTTTCCTTACTTTTAATATAATTCCGCCACGGGCACCCCTCTTAAGGGATCATACACAGTCACCCTTAAATCATTGGGGCTAGTCGAGGGAAAGACCTATATAGGTTTCATTGTGTTATGTCTCGGACTTGGAGGAGTAATTGATTCATTGAGGTCCGGAACTTTTCCAGGGAGTACAATGGGAGCTACTTTAATTCCTTCGCAACAGTTTGTAAGTGTGTATCAACATGACTCAGGAACAATTAAAGGAGGCGTTGTATATAATTGATATTACCGAAATTAATAGAGTACTTATCGATGAGTTTATCCCAGTAGGATAAGATACCTTTTGGTATGCTTGTGAAAACACTGCTAAACCTTGATTAGCTAATGAATTTTCAATAATAAATATCGAAACCGTCTACTGCGAATAAAATCTCGTTATTAATAACATATGCTTCACCCGAATATGGTGATGTTAAGCTTCTACTCCAAATGATCCCTTTAACTACCTTCCGGTTATCGGTAAAGTAGAAAAATTCTATAAGATTGTGCGTAAATACAATAGTAAAATGAAGAACCGTGTTTCAGCTGAGGTGTCAAGAAAATTGCTGTATTGATAAAGGTGTTATTAAGGTGTTATTAATTTAAACTCAGTCATGAATATTCATTCATGAGCGAGCTAATAGAAAAGGGAAGGCAAAGCTTTGCTACAGCGGAGGACGCAATAAATAAGGGATATTATTGGTTAGCCTGCTTTCTTTTTCATCAAGCTGTCGAGTTAGCAATTAAAGGTCTCCTAGAGATAACTAGGAACGAGCATCCTTATACTCACAACCTCGTGGAGATATTAAAATATTTTAATCCTCCAGACGATATTTTAACTTGTGCAATGAACTTGAACCCTCATTATATTTCTTCTAGGTATTCCTTAATGTCCTTTTACTCCAGAAATGACGCTTTAAATTGTAAGAAAAACGCTGAGGCGATTTTGAAATGGTTGAAGATCTTATGAGGAGAATAAACGAGGAATACGAAAGGAAGTTCAGCAATTTCCTCCAGAAATTAATAAGTGCTTACCCTGATTCAACCATAGTATTATTCGGTAGTAGAGCTAGGGGAAAGAATAGGCCCAACAGTGATTTTGATATAATAGTATTTGTAAGCTGTCAAAACCCTTTGCATAAGAGTATTGAAATTTACCAAACTACTAGACCCGACTTCCCGGTAGATATTGTAGTAATGAAACCAGAGGAAGTTAATGATCGTAATTTGAAGTTAACTCACATGTTTTATTATGGTTATAGGATCTTATACGACGGATTAAACCTCAAGGAGAAAATTGAAAGAATGATGAAAGAGAACGTTAATAAGTTAAAGGATATAATAATTCACGACGATCCTAAGTATAAGAGTTAGTTATTTTTAAAGAATGAAAGAAGTTAGCACTTAAACCAAGAAAGATCTAGATTTCTGTTTTTGAAGAAGACCAATTAGTATTTCAATTTTTAATTTCCAGTCTGCTTTTCAAGTATTGGTAAAAATAATGAATTCTACAATCTTATAGTTGAATTTCAAAGAAGTGTCTAAAAGAAGGCTAGAAGTTTATAACTATTGAACGTAGAATGTCGATAGAGCTACTAGATAATTCTAGAAGAAGATACAGGAGAATTAAGGTTTTGAGCTCAGAGAAGTAAAGTATAAAACGGAAAAAGGAATTCCAAAATAGAACATAGTTGGACATAAAATTTCTGAGCAAGCTTGTTTAATTGGCATTTATCTGACGTGCATACCGAGAGAAATTACCTTAGTCTTTTGTTAAATCCTTTAAGCTCTTTACCCCGAAATCGTAAAAACCAAATCTG
>JAPYVG010000237.1 GCA_028277025.1 Sulfolobaceae archaeon | reverse complement strand
CCACCCTCTTTAATTTTTCGTTTGTGTGTATTCGCTACCAGACATCAAAAAAAGGATACGCTGATTACCCTCATTGAATTTTGAAAAATTGTTAAGTAAGCAGTATAAGCACTTATACTGGGATCTCGGCTTTCTATTCTCGTTAGAAAAATTGTATAAACTCGCCTGTTTACTTCTAAAAATCCTAGTTTCTCTATACGGAGACTTGTCATTTATTACTACTACTCAAACTTCCACAAAAAATTATAACGATTTTTCCCTTACCTTTCCTTTCTCCTTCTCGTATTTTTAGATAAGCTAATATATAGCAATTGTTTAAGCTAATTGAATTTTTTGTTTTATTTTTAGAAAAATTTCATGAAAAGATAGAAGGCCTTACATACTTCTTCTTTGACATATCCTAAGCTTTTTCACTTAATTTTTTTCCCTGGCCAAACCGTTAGTAGAAGTTATTACCAGTAGTTGAATTTTTCTTAGTAAACTGAATAGTTTATACAATCTCTTTATCTCAACAGTAAAGCTTTCAAACATCTGAACAAACATTTACTTGGTGAGGGAAATGGTGTCTCACCCAACAAATAAGGAACAATTGTGGGTAAGCCCTCAATACGCCAAGATAATGAAGAAGATAGCCGTAGACATAGGGAAAAGATACTCAGACATTGCCGATGAGGTATTAGACTTAGGCCTAAAAGAATACGCTAAGAAGTACAACATTGACATAGAAAAGTATAAATAAGGAAGAAGGATAAAAAACAATGGGGGGCGGGTTCGAATCAGGTTCCAAGCCATTCGTCACCGTCGGAAAACCCCCCTTCACCATCGGTTCGGTCGAAAAAGACCATTTGACCACCTCCGGGGGCCTCCCCGCCTCCTATTTAGATGTGCAGTTAAACAGATATCTAAATCTTTTTGGTTTCTTTTTCAGCACATTTATTATCTTTATATGAATATTATAACAGTTCTTTTATTTCATTATTTTCTTTTTCTTTATAAAGAAAGGGGTTAAGGGGGCGGAAAGCCCTCGCCAGATGGATAGCACCTGTTTAAATACTTCTTTTTCTCTTTTAGTGAAGCTAACGACGCTCCTTATATAAAACATATTAGTCAGATCTGGGTAATACAGATCTGACTGGGGTTCAGGCCGTGACGCTCCTTGGGCTTAAAGCCCGATGGGGAGCTTGGCCGCCTCCAATTCGGACCGGAAGTTGAGCAAAAAGCCCGAATAAAACATAAGGGTGAGTGTAATTGGAGGCACCCAGTTGCAGGAATAGATGTATCAAAAGATAAATTAATCGTTATTTCATTAAAGGCCAATAACGGTTCACCTCCATAATAAGCCAAATGTATTTTACGTATATTGTTTTGATCAACATATTTCTTAACAAAATTTATAAATTTATCAGCTCTTTTATCATTTATTACCTCTCTGTCCTTTCTATATGTTTGATAACAATAAGGACAAACAAAATTACATTTACCAGAAATTGCAAACCGAATTTCCATTCCGTTATAATTGATTAATGTGTTAAATTTGAATTCTATGATATTATGCTTGTAGCTTTTTTTATATCATAGTTAAATTAATATATTCAATCTCTGCTGATCATTTATTAGTTCAATTAGTTCTTGATCAGTCAGTCTTACGTTAGCATTATTAACATATTCTAACTATTTATTCCATAAATCTTTATTGACTTCTATTATGGCATGATTTATCTGATTGAATAAAATAATACTGTCGTTGTTATTAAAATAAATTTAAAAAAGGAGATAAATAATATTTTTTTATAGAAAATAGCATCCTTTTAAATCATTGCTTTTTTCTTGGGCTTATCTACTAATGTTATCTTTTCATCATTCTCGCCCAACGCATAAAATAGTGTTCCTTCTACTTTCAAATCCCATGTATGTTCATAAATGCTTGTTTCTACACCTACATCTTTTACTAAAGCTAAACTTTGCATATTACCATTAGACAGCACTATGGGCTGTGTAGGCGGTAATTTTAAACCCTTATATATATCTTTTGTACACCTTCATAATAAACTTCCTCTATTGGCTTATATCCATCTGGCGTCAGTATTAAGTGTTTGCCCGTGGCGTAACTTTTCCTTACTTTTAATTACTTCTAATTCCGTCACGCACCCCTCTTAAGGATCACACACAGTCACCCTTAACTCATTAGGGCCAGTCGAGGGAAACACTAATACCCTCCCGTCCACCTTTCTTGCCAAGTTAAGAGGAGCAATAGAATCCCTCTCCAAAAGAACTTCACCGCTTTCCAAGCACCTAGTGTTCACCTTCAGTACTTTTACACCCCCACCCTCGTGAGCAGAGCTCGTCATCAGGTAGGGGTTAAAAACCCTGATAACTCTCTCTCAACTACTAGCTTTCCCTTCCTCAACTTCTCACCGCTAAACGGGTTTATAGAGGAAGTGTAGGACTCAGAAATCTCCACGACGTCTATCGGCTGAGCTTTTAACATCTACACAAATTTAACAACGCTCCACTGGTGAATCCTATGGCCTAAGCTTATCATTTTTATCACCCTCCATCTTCTCCTTGACTCTAAAGGAGAACTTACCTATACGACTTTAGCACTTAAGCTCCTAGCAAGCTCTGTTATCCCTTTTACAGTCTTCCTTAACACGTCAGTAAATCTTAATAGGTTACTACCATCCTTTAAAAAAAGTCAGAAAGTTTAGTCCTTGAATTTACCTTACAATGTTCACATTGAACATCTTTCCGTATAACAAATCACATCTCAAATTTCTATCACGGATGCTCTCCGAAAGTTCTATTTCTACCTCAACATATTTCCCCTCTCTTT
>JAPYVG010000236.1 GCA_028277025.1 Sulfolobaceae archaeon | reverse complement strand
GCTTATTTTTTACCAACAAATATCTATGCCGGTTCCTCAACTACAGCAAAAGTGTTTCTAAACTATTATCAGCCGGAAATACAAGCAAGCCTTAATCAAACACGAGGATTTAAGGGAGAGAAGTTAATTCTTAATTTTGAGTTAAAGACTATTAGCACAAATAATACTATAGTAATTTCAATTTTTAACTCCAGTTACACGATAACAGGCGTTGAGCCGAACGTAACGTATTTTACTATAGTTACTTTGCCTAACGTCACGGGTTCACAGACTATTACCGTAACTTCCTTACCGCAAGGCAATATTGCGCCAGCGTCTGTTGAACTCACAGTTAACGTGACTTATTTTCCGGCAAATATATCCTTCAAAAGTCCTGGCTTCGTTATAGCTGGATTACCTGCTAATATACATGGCTTCACTACGCCAAAGTTTAACGGCGAGGTATTAGTTACGATTGGAAACAATGAGTATTATACTCATGTTACTGACGGTCAATTTTCAGTAAGCGTTGTAATTCCTCCTACTCTCAATTTGGGTAATACTCAAATATCAGTTTCAGCCCTACCCCCCTATTATGGTACTACTGTAAAGAGTATCTTCGTAATTAATGTCTTAGATTTCGTTCCTTTGGGAGTTGTAGGGTATCTATCTTATTACGCCTTGAGTGGTAGGACTGTTGAGGTTAGGAGGGAAGAGAAGAAAGAGGAAGAAGAAGTAGGTGAGAGGAAGAAGTTTATCTTTACGGATCCAATAGCCTTAGCCTATTATCAAGCCTTAACGGCTATTGAGAAAATCACTAACGAGGAGATGAGGGACTATTATACCGTGAGGGAGTACTTAGACCTAGTAAGAGGTAAGATAGATGAGAATAAGTATAACGCGTTTGCGAGGCTAACCTTCTTATTCGAGTTAAGGGTATACGGTAATTATGCAACAGACTTAGCCGAAGTTGACGAGTTACTGAAGGTGATAATGTCATGAAATTGATTTTAATTTCCTCCTTGCTTTCAATTCTAGTAGTTCTGACAATAATTTACGTTACCCCATCCACAACTCCTTTTTCCGTATTCTCTAATTCACCTTTAGGTTTATCCAGCGCTGAGAAGTACTTCACCCCCTCGAATAACGTCGTTATTATAGTTCAGCCTCAGCAAAACGTTACCCAACTCGTTAAAGAGATTCTTACAAATAACGGCACGGTGATATTGGTAGGCGATAATTCCGTAATTAATAATACGCTGAAGGAGTTCGGCGCTTATATAGGCAGTTGTATTATAAGTGACAACGTTTTTAATGCAGGTAATGAATCTGAAATTGAGGCGTTTTACAAGGGTAATTTAGCAGTATTCTTTGACTCTCATCCTATATTTAATGTCACTCCATTAGTGGAGAGCAGTCCTTATTCCTATACTATTACTCAAAAAGGACCATTTACTGTAGTTGGAATGATAAAGGTTCATAACATGGGGAGGATAATCGTTATTTCTTCTCCTTACGTTTTAACTAATTATTATATTAATGAGAATCTAAATTTCCTTTACGATATTGTAGGTAATTCAGCTTATATTTACCCAAATGTTTCCTCACCGTTAGACTATGTGAAGGCTTTGTTGAATCAACTCTCCTACTATTCGTACATCGTTTTGCTTTCGTCCCTTGCAGTATTTAGGCTAAAATTTAAGAGTAAAAACGAGCGGTCAGAAACTGTGCTCAAAAGACTTCTATCCCTTCACCCAGATTGGGACGAAAACGTACTGAGGAGGATTTACGATGATAGAGGTGAAGAATGATTATATTAAGAGAATTCTTTATGGTCTAGACTCCCTTATAATAGGGCAAGAGGAACTTAAAACTGTTTTAATTTTATCACTCTTAACAGAGGGTAATTTACTTATAGAAGGTCCAGCAGGTGTAGGTAAGACAGTTACAGCTAAAGTTTTCTCCATGCTGATAGGTGGGGAGTTCAAGAGAATTCAGATGACTTCAGACCTTTTACCCTCAGATATATTGGGTACCCCGTTCTATAACGTTAAGGACGGGAGCTGGAGCATTAAGAAAGGTCCAATATTCGCTAACGTAGTTTTCATAGACGAGTTAAATAGAGCACCGGCTAGGACTCAGTCAGCGTTATTACAAGCCATGCAAGAAAAGGAGGTTACTATAGAGAATACCGTCTTTAAATTACCTTCACCTTTCATGGTGATTGCAACTCAAGTACCCTATGCCGAGGGGACTTATACTTTACCTTACGTTGAAATAGATAGGTTTTCATACGGTATCGAAGTCGACTTACCTAGTAAAGAGGATGAAATCAGGATTTTAGATGTTTCCTACCTCACTGACAACCCAGACGTTAAACCGGTTATTTCACCAGAAAAGGCTTTAGAATTAATTAAGGTTGTTAAAGAAGTAAAAGTAAGCGATGAGGTTAAAGAGTACATAGTCTCCCTAATAAGTAGTTTAAGGGAAGATAAGGACTTAATGTACAAACTATCTGTTAGGGCTTCAATATCGCTATATAGAGCGAGTAAGGCTGTCGCCTTTTTAGAGAGTAGGAATTTCGTAATACCGGACGACGTAAAATTCGTATTCCCTTACGTAGTATATCACAGGATAGTTATTAAGCCAGAATCAGCTCTTGAAAGGAACAAAAAAGAGAAAATTAGGGCTGTTTTAGAGAGCGTTAAGGTGCCGAAATGATAACTGAGAAGGGTTTCAAATTCATTGTTATCTTAATAATTTCTTCTTTCCTTTCCGTGTTAACTCCCACAATAACTTTAGTAGCGATTTCTTTAATCTCCATTTTGCTCCTCGATTATCTATCGCTTGTAAGGA
>JAPYVG010000235.1 GCA_028277025.1 Sulfolobaceae archaeon | reverse complement strand
TTACCATCAACTTTGATCACCTTTTACTACATTAGTAAACCACGATTAAAAAGAATTCGTTTAGTTAATAGTTTTTAACTTAATCCATCGTTTTTATTACCATTTGCTGAATTTAAATTATGGAATTAGAGAAATCTATGATAAAGAGGTTTTCGTTCTCTCCAACTGCAATATCTTATTTACTCGGAATGATGTTACTGGACTCATTAGGACTTTATTTTGCACTAAATAGTATTAAAAACATAAATGCAGGAATAATATGGTACAGTGTTGCGATATTACTGTTGGTAGCTAGTCTGTCTACAGGTTTTAGCATTACTGTAGTCTACCAGTCCTCTGCATTAGCATACTTCATGAGATTTAGTAAACTTAGAATGTCTAACTACATCCTGAGTTTGTTCATAGGTTCGCTCGTCTCAGCAGTCACGTACTCGGTAATTTTCGCAGCACTCATTACACCGTTAATAACTAAACTAACACTTAACCATTTTTACGAAATTATCAGGGTCAATAATATTCTACCTTTTATAGCCTCAACTCTAATCTCAAGTCTCTTCATCTTATCCTTGACCTTCACGATTACCGCAACACTACTGGTTAAGGTCGGGGCTAAAACGTCGAACTACGCTTACTACATCTTCTTTTTGTTGTTAGCAATTTCAGAACTCTCGCCTTCAGCCTCATCATCACTTAACCCCTTCTACGAAGCTGAAAATATAATTTCGTACTCCCTCATCCACGACACCATAAGCCTTTACTCTGTTGAAGTAGCATCACTGGCGATAGTCTTACTGTTGCTAGGGAATTTGATTTTAAAGAAGATTAAAGCGCTAAGACTGGAGGAGGTGGTGTGGTGATGTTGGAGGTCAAAGGTTTATCTGTCGTTTTCGAGGATTTTACGGTCTTAAGAAACATTAACTTAAAACTAGACAACCAATTGTGTGTAATATTAGGTCCTAATGGTTCCGGGAAAACTACATTGTTAAGAGCTATATCTGGGATAATCCCATACAAGGGTTCAATTAAGATAAACGGCAAGGAGGTCAGGAGTGCCAAGGGAGTTTTAGAATACTCCACAAACCTTCCAGAGGTGTACACCATAGGTAATTCCGCATGAGATACTGCGAAAATAATAGCGGAGATAAAGGGCGGAGATTTGAAAGAGTTCACAAACATCTTGGACTACCTAAACGTAGACAGAAAGGTGATACACAGACCAATGTATAAGATGTCTAGTGGGCAGAAGAGTTTAGTATCGTTAGCACTGGCACTTTTTACGAGGCCTCAAATAGTCACTATCGACGAGCCAGTAGAGAATGTCGACGTGAATAAGAGGGATAAGGTGATATCGTTATTACGTGAAAGGGTAAACAAGGGTATTATCGTAACACACCAAAAGAAGTTAATAGAGATGTTGTATAATAAGGAAGTGATGGTTTATACGATAGTTAACGGTGAGCTTGTTGAAGGTGATAAAATGTAATAGAAAAGCAAGGGGAAAATATATGTAGCATGCTGGGTTGGTAGCTGGTTTAGTTGTTGGACTTCGAGTGAAGTTAAAAAACCTTAACCTTAGTCTAAGTTTAAAATGTCCGATGAGAAAATTAAGTATGAGGTGAAAGAATTATCACCAGCGAGGAGATAGATATTCAAAAGTCCCTAGAAATAAGTCAGAACATTTTTCATCGCGTTATGCTTAACGTGGCAAAGATAGTATTAGATTTTATAGGGCTTGGAAGTCTTACTACTTTCTTACTCACAAGCCTTGTCTCAAACCCTCTCACTTTTAACATCAGCATACTATTATTTTCTACAATATACGTGTTTATTTCTGTAAGGATGAGTAGGTTTGTGTACCCGTATGTTAAGACATTAAACTCTCATAGGTTAATAGTCAGAAAGTTTCCCTTCATGGTTAAGCTGACTTACGCAGTTTCTCTTGTAGTACTTTACGTCCTATTTCTACACTCTCTTTTTACCTCCACTTCTTATCTAATTTCCCAGCTTTCCTTGTAGGTGTATACATATCTTTCATCGGAAGCCAGTTAATTACTACAATAAGGTTCTTGAAAGGGGAATCCTTAGAATACGTTCTAGTGGCGTCGTATATCCTTTCAGGGGCAGCTATTATAATATCTCCTTTCCACATGATAGCCCTCTTAATCCCCTCAATCTTAACTTTTTTGTACAGATTGTTAAGGAGGGTTGAGGAATGGAGTTAGAGAAATTAATAAAACTGTTGAAGGATAATAAGGAGTTAAATGTAGGAGTTAGGTTAGGGATTCTGCTGGGTCTTTATTATACTAGGTCTGCATGGTTTAAGGAATTGTTAGATGCCACAAGGCTAAATAAGGGTGAACTGTATCAGCACCTTAAGATCTTGCACAAAAGTGGATATGTGGAGATCAAATATATCCCTACAGTTGAGGGTAAGAGGTTGAAGGTTTTTATAACTAAAAAGGGAGATGAATTAATAAGACAAGTATTAGAATTATTAAGAGAAAAGTAATCTTATCGCTTGCAGAATCGTCCACCTTCCTTCCTCATTTTTCTACATTCTCTTGAATGCTTTTCATCCCATAAGCTTATTCCTAAATTCGTATAAGAAACCCTTTATGTCAAAAGGTCGTAACTTAGGGTGTATCTACTTTTTTCAGTAGTCTCATCTCCTTCTTAACAGGACAAATATGCCGAAAACTGCTACAACTACTATTATACCGGCAATTATAGGTAAGGTCGGAAAGCCTTGTGGTTTAATCGATGTAGATGTCGATGATATTACTGATGTTGCTGACGAGGTGGTAGTGATTGGCAAGGATGTCGTTGTTGTTGTAGTTGT
>JAPYVG010000005.1 GCA_028277025.1 Sulfolobaceae archaeon | reverse complement strand
GAGGTTTGCTTAGAATTTGTGAATAACACGTGTAACGGCGTGTATATCATGGCTAATGAAAACGGCGTATTCATTGCGAAAAAGGTGTACAATAGGACAACCGGTGATTTTGACAGTATAAGTAGGCTAATTTCGGCAATAAGGATAAAGAAGATACAAAACGTGAGGTTTAACGGCATTTTTGATGTAGATTTTGGGGCGAAATTTGTCAAAATAGAAACTCATGATGGCGAAATACTAACGGGAGAAGTTGATGAGCTTACGGCGTTAATAAAAGCTAAGTATGGCTTAGAACAGCCGGAAAAGTTCAAGTTTTTGCTTAATCAAAATTATGAAGTTACAAACGGTTATTACGCTGTGGGTGTATGGTTTGATGGGGAAACTCTCAGTTTTGCCACAGAGTCCTTATACAATCCGGTGTGGAAGAGGGTAGAAAAGTACAGACTACCACCGGATATCCCCGCGGAAAAGAAGAAGGAAGTCCTTCAGAGAATATTAGGTACAGTAAACTCATTTAGGAATAAAAACGTAGTTACTTGGGTACTGAGTTACGGCGTTATCGCAAATTTTGCTCACTTCCTAAGACAGAAAGTGGGCTATTTTCCTCACGTAATTATTTTAGGTAAGCAAAAGACCGGGAAAACTACTTTGACAGTCCTAAACCAGTATCTTTATTGGGGCTCTAACCCGTTACCGCCGATAAAGCCTAAAACTGAGCCTCAGTTAAGACAACTCCTTAGTCAGTCTACTTTACTTACACCGGTTGAGGAATGGAGTGAGTTAGCCGGTGGTAGTGAACAAGTCAGCGAAATGCTTAATGCTTTACACGGCTCAGCTCAGCGTTTTGTGCTGAAAAGGATAACAACCTCAAACCCGGATGTAAACGGGATATATTTGTCACTATCGGCTATATTAGCGGATACTAACTTTACGCAAGAAGTAGACCCCGCGAGTCTGGATAAGATAATCTTCATAAAGTTAGATAAAGAGGAAGGGATAGACATCAACAAAGCCCAGGCGAATAACGCCCTTCTGAAAAATGAACTAAAGGGAAACTACCACCTTCACAATGTCCTACATTCAATAGGCATAGAGCTAATCCAGGTGACAGCGGAAAAGCTAAAGCGTTTTGACTTTAACAAAGAAAGAGCTGAGCTGTTTGATGATTTAGTTTTTGTAGGATATACCTCATGGGTTGACATTTTCAAAAGATATGGGATAAAACTAACAAGTAGTGCTGAAAACGCGTATGCGGAATTCCCTTTACCAGAGTTAAGGTTGATTGAAACAGTCTCAGAGGAGGACTTAAATGTATTGTTTGAAGAGTTCATAAACTCGAAAATTAAACAGATAGTAAAAGAAGAGAATAATATCCCTTCTGATGCCTCAAGTCTCTTTCATTACGGTTTTTACTTTAAAGACCAGGAGGTTGTGTGTGACTACGGGCTGATAAGCGAATTTAACAAATGGCTTACAACTGTGAAAGGGCTAAAGCAAAGACCCATAAGTAGGCTTATTTCAGACCTGGGCTTTAAGAAGTCAAGTGTAAGGATAAACGGGCAACTAATAACAGTCTTCAAACTGAGTTCTGTTTTTGAATAAATCTCATAAGATAAGAGATTTTTTGGAGTTACCCTATGCCTTCTTCTTCTTTCAATTTAACGTAAGATTGCCCCCCTAAGCCCCCCTTAGTAACGGCGTAAGAAAATAAGACAAAAAAAGCAGGGGGGAATAATAGAGTGGTATAAAAAGTAAAAACCCCTATACACTATCAAAAAATATACTTCTTATACCTTCTTACATTCTTACATACGTTCTTTTTACTTTTAATTTATTATATGATTTATTATATTGGTAGGGCGTAGGAACGTAGGATAAATTGTCCTTCCTAAAATTACGCCTTCAGTTTTGAATTTTTCTCATACAGTTATCGGTAAAAATTGAAAAATGACACGGGGGGCTTTGTGAAATTGTGGAAGTAAAATGAGGGCGTATACGGAAGTATACAGACGTAAAAAGCACGTGTATACGGAAGTATACAAACCTAAAATGCAGCTGCAGCTGCCAAAAATTTAGTCTGAAGTGCAGCTGCATGCAGCAGCACTTGAATTTAGACAGAGCTGCTAAGTATCACATATTCAGTTTTTTGCAAAAGTGAGGAATCTTTGCCGTCTTCTTTCAACTCGACGCAAATGACGGCAATTTTTGACGAATTGCCAATACTTTTAAACGCGAATTGGCAATTATAATACGGCGGGCGAAATGACGGAAAAGCAACGTCGTTATAAATTCGGCGATTATATTTTACGCGAAAGAAAAGGTCGGTATTATGTCTATAAGTTGGAAACAATAAACGGTGAGACAAAGGAGCGTTACGTCGGCCCCTTAATTGACGTAGTCGAAACATATGAGAAATTGAAATCGGGGGTGTGGGGGTACCCCCCACCGGGGGAGGGCTCGGGCCGGGACTTGAACCCGGGACCTACGGGTCCACAGCCCGTCGCTCTAACCAGGCTGAGCTACCCGAGCCACCAATTTTCATATATTGTTTAACAAAATTTAAACTTAGCTAACCTAACTACGATAACCTTAATATCCCCTCTTCGTCCTTTCACTCTTTATAATATCTAATAATTCCCTAGCAATAACGGTCTTATAATCCCTGTTAAGCTTCTTTACGAAAGAATCCCCAATCACAATAACTTCATTATACTCAGAGGAAAAAGCAATGTCCTTTCTCCCAGCGTTATTAGCGACTATAATATCAAAACCATGCCTCTGTTTCTTAACTTTAGCCTTTTCTATTAACTCATCATCGTTTTTCACGGTTTCTGCAGCAAAACCTACCAGAAACACGGGGTATTTTCTGATCACACTGGAAATTTTCACAGTCCTTTCTAACTTTATCTCTGGGATTTCGGCGTGGCTATCAATTTTTACATTAGCAATACTCACTGGTTTGAAATCAGCTGGTGCTCCAGCGAGAATTACTGTATTGTAACCCATCTTAACATATTCCTCTACCCTCTCAGCCATTTCCATGGTAGTCTCAACCCTCACAGTCTTAACGTAGGGCGTAAGTTTAGATGATATAGGCCCGCTTACTAGTACAACATCAGCCCCCCTGAAATACGCCTCGTTAGCTATAGCAACTCCCATCGTACCGCTACTGGGATTTGAGATAAATCTAACAGGGTCAAAGTATTCCCTGGTTGGTCCAGCCGTTACTACTACTTTTAAACCGACTAAGTCCTTTCCCCTTAAAAGGAATGAAGCTATATATTGTGTAAGGAAATCTAAATCTGGGTAATGGGCTAAATCGCCTTTTATTTGTGGTTGGATCACCTCAACTCCCATTTTCTTTAACTTCTCCACGTTTTCAGATATTGCCTCATACATGGGCAAGTGCATTGCCGGCACTACGACTACGGGCTTTTTCAAGCCTAAGAAGTTTAGTGCTGTCAATGTTATCGTTGTGTCAGCAATCCCATTCGCTATTTTAGAAATCGTGTTAGCTGTAGCTGGGGCTATTATAAAAGCATCGAGTTCCTCAGCTAGTTCTACGTGCTCAATCTCGCCGGTTATTTTATCTATAACTTTTTCACCGGTAGCCCACTCGAAGAGCGTTGGAGAAATTAGTTTCTTTGCACCACTTGACATTATGACTTTTACCTCTGCCCCCCTCCTCATTAAGGCCCTCACTAAATCTATCGTCTTATAAATTGAAACACTGCCTGTTACTCCAATCAGTAATTTCTTTCCCTTTAACTCATTGCTTATTTCCCCGATTATCCTCTTTGACGGATGAGGCATATGCCAAGTCACAAATTTATATTATAACTAAAAACCTTATATTATGGAACTTGTGGAATCGTTTAAACGTGGTTCATATATTGTAAGATTAGCGAGACTTACAGACATTGATCAGATAATTAAGATAAACAGGCTTTCCTTGCCAGAAAACTATCCTTACTACTTTTTTGTTGAACATTTAAAGGAGTATAACGGGGCATTTTACGTAGCTGAGGTTGACGGTCAAGTTGTTGGTTACATAATGCCTAGGATAGAGTGGGGTTTTAGTAATGTAAAACAAATACCAACGCTTGTAAAGAAAGGCCATGTAGTTTCAATAGCAGTTTTAGAACATTATAGGAGAATGGGGATTGGAAAGTCTCTATTAATAGCCTCTTTAAAATCCATGAGAGATGTTTACAAGGCTGAGGAAGTATACCTAGAAGTTAGAGTAAGTAATATCCCTGCAATTAACCTTTATAAGAAGTTAGGTTTTAAGGAAGTTAAAGTACTGAAGCATTATTACGCTGACGGTGAGGATGCTTATTTAATGGCAAGGTCTTTGGAGGACTTTAACGTTGACTTTTAATAAACTTACCATTCTCGAAAAGAAGATAATACCCCTTTTCAAAACTCCCAACTGATATTACCTTAACGTCTAAGACATAGTATTCTTCTTGGTTTTCGGAATGCCCGTGAATTAGGACTTTAGGCTTATACTGTAACACTTCTCCCATTACTTTCTGAGAACTTCTCGGTGAAAAGTGGGATAATACGTAATCTGTTGAGAAATTTACTGAAAACAAGTCGACCCTATCCGTTATCAGCCTCTTGCTCTTCCTAAGATATTTCATTATTGTCACTTCATCCATCTCCCCTAGTATACCGTAGTAATTATTTAAGTATTGTGGACATTCTACGTCTCCTAAGCCTATTATATAATCTACTTGTAACCCGTTAAGGTATTCTATCGCATCCTCTCTGCAAGGCACGCGAGTAATTAAGGCTATTCTTGTCATACCAATCCCTCAGTTTATTTAAAACAATACCAACCGCAACAATATCAGCTGTAGACCCAGGGTTTAAATTGTTTTGAATTAAGTATTTATCAAATTCTTCCAATAAGGAGGGGTTTTTGATTACCTCACAAGCGTAATTAGAAACTTCTAAAGCAACTCTTCCCCCGTGCTTCCTGTAAACTAAACCATCAGGCAACTCACATAAAACTTCAAGAAAACCCTTTATAATACCTTCTTTTACCCCTAACTTTTCTATGTTATCTGATACTTTGAGCGAGTACTTATAGTCTTCGAGCATGTTTTTAACAGAACTGTCAATCCTTGAGGAATAAACTAAAACCTCATAAAGCGGTTTGCCTATCATTTCCCTATAGTCCATTTGCTCGTTAAAGCCCAAATAGCTTAAGTTCAGTAGGGATAATGTTTTAGAGAAATACAACGAATCCCTCTCGTCTAAAGTCCTAATAGTAATGGACGCTTTTTTAATAACATCCTCTAAACTCCTTGCTAAAGAGGAGAAAGATAGGGGGATTAACTGGAGAGCCGTGCCTAAAATTGAGAAGTTTATCCCCATTTCCTTGCTCTTTAAAACAGCATAGTATAATGAGTCAAAAATTGGTCTCCGCTTGTTATAACCCTTAATACATAAGTCCTTGTAATAATCTTTCATAATAAGTGCCGATGAAATTAAGTCCTCAAATCTTACGCTTTTTATATCCCTATACCTCGACGCATTACCCGGCTTATTATACATGCTCTCTAAAACTGTTGAATAAGATAGAATATAAGAAATAGAGTTACAGAATTCGTCTAACATATCCTTGTACATCCCTATCACCAACAACCACTTTATACTCGCCATTACAATTAATTAGCATACCCTCAACCTCTATCGTTCTAGCCTTATAAAGTAGTAATGAGTAAATTCCTTCATAAGATATTAACTCTGAAGGCTTCTCTGCAAGGCCGTTCACATTATATAAATATACTCGAGAAGGGTAAAACAAGGCATTACAATCCGCCTTAACTTCCGCTCTAAGCTTGACTTTTCTAATTCTAACACAAACATCTTCACAAGGCCTTTCAACCTTATCTTTAACAAAAAGGACTGAAAACTTAACACCTTTAAAAACACCCCTAACTCTTTTATCGTATAAACTTTTAGCATGGTCTAAACTTAACCCATAATTTTTAGATGTCTCAACGATCCATTCTTTATCCTCATCGAATCCACTAAATGACTCAAGGAAATCAACACTCTCTTTACAGCCGTAAACTACTAAATCTATATCGGATTTCTCGTGGTGAATCCCCGCTAATATACTCCCCGTTATACCGGCTCTTTTGGGCTCAGTCTCACAATATAACGAAACTACCCTCTCCTCTAACTCGTCCTTAGGGCTTTTAATGATTTCAGTAAGCCTTTCCTCTGGTAATAAGTGTTTTTTTATTTTAGATTTTTTAATCGTCGGGAATGAAACTCCGTAACATGGCTCATAAGTGAACTCTTGGTTGAGTTTTAACATGTTTTTAACACCATATTCTCTCAAAACTCTCTCGTACCCTTTCCATATCCCTTTCCCAGTATAAACGTATTTCAGCATCGCATAAACGTAACCGTAAGGATTTATGTTAGTATAAACTAGATAAATATTATCGTTGAGATCTATTATAAGGTCTTTATCAAGGAAATAATCTCTTCCCATCCCTTTAACCTCACATAATCTATTGGAGTCCCACTGCTTTTAAGGAAATCTAAGTATTTCCTATAAATTCCTCCCCCTAACGCGTTAGCTATATAAGCTGAACCTACTGAAGATTCCTTGTAAGGAAAAGAGAACTTAATACCGAAATCAACTTCGTCCTTCCTCTTTCCAGAAACTATTATTGGCAAATCGTATTTTGAGGAGTACCACTCTGCAATTATTCTTGCGATCTCGATACCTCTTTCCCAACAGCCGTTAGTGTATATTGTTTCCTTAGTAATCTTAGAGTGCTTAAAAAGGAGATAAGCAACCTCACCATCAATAAAACCAGCAGAGGAATGGCCGGGAATTATTGTCCCCCCAAAACCGTCTATTATCTTACCGTCTCTAACAACTATTATAGAAGAGAAATTAGTACCTACCTCAAATAACACAAAACTATCGTAAATAGTGCGATAAAAGAAGGCTGAAGCAACCTTATCGGCAGTCCCCATATCGATAACGTTAATTTTCTTATACTTCTTTACACTTTCTAACTCTATTACGCCGGGAACAGTGTATGCGTTAGGGAGTAAGAATTTAGAAGCCCGTAAGAAGTTCCTTAAATGTCCTTCCTTTTCTGGGTCTGCTAAGGTGAGTAAGAAAATTTCTTTATCATTAATCTCACTACTTTTTACAAAAGGTAATCCGTGACCCGAAGGCATGGCTACTGTATTTGGTCTATATTTCTTAATCTCTTGAATCAACTTATAATACTCAAGTCTCACTAAGTCCGAGGGAATGTTGAAATACTTAATTACTCTTCCCAGTTCATCAACAAATGCTACTTCATAACTTCCGCTTCCAGGGTCCACGCCAGCGAATATCATTTAAAGCTTACTCTCACAACCTTTTTATCCCTATTTATGTTCAGTTTGATTTTTAATGATACTGATAAATTGTTAAGTAAATCCTCAAAGTATTTTGCGTCTTCCTCGTTTTCAAACATGTAGATATATTCCCCCTTGGGTGTTTTAGTCGCTTTACAATTTAAAAACTGCGAAAGAAGGGTGAGAGTTAAGATAGTCTCATCAGCTAGTCTATCTTCATCCGAAACCTTTGCCCTAATGTATGTTTCTAAATAGATTGAGAGGGTTGAGGGAGGAGTAGTTTGAGTATTTATCCTTAACCCATTAAGGTTTTTTAACATTATGTAAAGCTGAAATTCCTCAAGAAAAGCGTTGATCCCTTCACCCATTATCGAATATATTCCCCAAAATACTTGAATAGCATCATTTGTTGAATCATAAATTGATTTACCAGAATTCTCAGCGTACTTTCTGATGATTTCATACGCCTCGTCAGACATAAAACAAGACCTTCGTCCCATAGTATACAATTATATACAGTAGTATATAAAGATTATCAATGCGTTTACTAAAACACTATTTGTTTTGGCTAATAGTAACTAAATCCAGTTTAATGACTTGTTCCAAAATTTTTAAGTTTTCAGTCTTAAACCCTAAATTTGTAAAAAAATTTATTATAGCATCAGCTAACACTTCTAGTAATTCTTTTTCAGCCCCCTGAATGTTAATAAAGACAGAATATCTCTCGTCACTCTTAATCACATTAACACTCGGGGAGAGTTGTGAGAGAACCGGGAGAAATGAGACTAGATTTATTATTTTTTGCTCATTTAAGTTCTGCGGATCAACGTAATCTTTAATCTGGCTCGCATATGTTGTTAAAACTGTTATTAACGTACTTCTAATGCTCTCCCTTAACCCTTCGTCATTTTTCACTATTTTATTGATAGTAGTAATCGGGATCAGTGAGAATAATGAACTTCTTGACGAGAAAAATGAGAGGACTACAAACGTAATATAATCTATTAAATCCCTATTCTTAGTTACCCTCAATAAATAGTTTACATTAGATAATAACTCATAAAGCTTCTTTTTAGGTAATTCATCTGGATCTTTTATCCCATCAAATGATGTAACCCTAATTTTATATAAGGAGTATACTAACTCAGCGAAATCCTCGTAAATTGATTCAGGAATAGGAACTAGGGACTTACCTTTTTTGCTATTTTTTGCTCCCTTTTTTACCACAAAATAAAAGAAAGGAATGGGAAAATATATTTTCTACTTTCAGTGGCTGCCCACAAACTGTCATTGTTCCATTCGGCTCTTTGTCATCATTTCAGCGATCCAGGGCTTTAATCATTGATCATAAAAAGTTTATCATCATGATGGAGGCGGGGGCGAGATGGTAGCGGCGCCAGGATTTGAACCTGGGATCTCGGGGTTATGAGCCCCGCGGGCTACCAGGCTACCCTACGCCGCTATTTAACCCCGCCATTACTAATCTCTTTACATTGCTAATTAAAACTTTCTGTCCTTACCTCATCATCATGGATATACTCCTATAATTTAACAACATTCTTAATTTCTTACAGTTGTAATCACCTTAGTTACACTACCATTAAGGAATGTAAGTTAGTTCACAATCTTGTAGTACCATCATTAAACTATTATATTCCTACTACTAGAGGAATTACAAACACGATTAATAACGTATAAGCCAGAATCTTTATTTACAAGAGTCAAGTTTTAAAAGGAGGTAGAAAAAGTAGAATTTGTGGAAACAATTAAAGTTAAGCCCGAGACTAAGAAGAAATTAACGGAAATTGCCGGAATGTTAGAGAAGAAAACCGGAAAAAGAGTGTCGTATGATGATGTAATAAATTATCTCATTGAAAGAAACGAAGGTATAAAAAAGAAATACGCTGAGAAATTGTTCGGCATAGCTAAAGGTGTAGAGTTGTATGAAGAGTTAATTAGGAGTCGTAAAGAAGATGAGGAAGCTAGTCCTTGATAGCGGGATTATCTTATCATTTCTAGAGGGAAAATTTAGGGAATATTATGATGAGATCCTCAGAGGGGAGATAGAGCCTTATATAAACGTTGTCAATTTAACCGAAGTATATTATGTATTATGCAGGAAATTAGGTGAGGACAAGGCAAAAAGAATAGTAAAGACGATAGCTAGGGCCGGATTCAAGATCATAGGAGTAAAACCTATTATAATGAGGTACGCTGCTGAATGCAAATGCAAATACGGCATCTCTTTAGCTGACTGCTTTTCAATAGCTACTGCAAAATACTTGAAGTCTAAAGCGTTATTTAGAAGGGAAAAGGAACTTGAAAACAGGAAAGTAGAAGAGATAGAATTTATAGACTAGTTTTTAAGTAACTATTAGGTTTAATTTACTAATTCTCTCGATATTCCGCCGACATTAAATTAAAAGTGGGTTTATTTAACTCCTAGTTTACCTCTCATTATATCAATAATAATTTTCTCTAACGACCCCTCACCGAGTCTCTTTAACTCCTCAAACTTTCCTTTCCACATAATTCTACCGTTTACAATGATTAATGCATTAGTAGCCAGCCTATTCGCAATGCTCATAATGTGTGTAGAAACCAGTATAGTTACGTCTTTTAACTCGTTAAGCAACTGTATAACAACCTCTTGGGACGGTAGGTCTAAGTAATTTAGTGGTTCGTCAAGTAATAAGATCTTAGGCTTAGATAAGAGAACCATTGCGATTGCCAGCTTTTGCTTATTACCCTTAGAGAGTGAAGAGGCTTTATAATTACGGTACTTTAACAAGTCAAGTAAAGTAAGAAGGTATTCAATATGATCGTCAGCATTTTTAACATTACGTAAAGCAGCAACGAATTTTAAATTGTCCTCAACGGATAATGCCGGAAAAGGGTCTGAATCCTCCGGCAAGTAACCTATCAGTCTTTTTGCCTCTTCAGACCCCGGCTTATAACCCATTACCCTAACTTCTCCACTATCTAAAGGAATTAAACCTGCTAAGATTTTTAAAGTAGTAGATTTCCCCGCACCGTTTGGTCCTATTAAAGCCCATCTTTCCCCACAACCTATATGGAATGAAATAGAGTCTAATACTCTAATCCCGTTATAGAACTTAACTAAATTCTCTACTTCAATGCAATCCACACTTTATGTATTTTAATAAGATAATAAAAGTTTGTAAATAGTATACTGAAAGCTAGAGCAATGATGCTATAAGTGAAAATAAAGATGACTCTGGCACAAGTCCACTATAAGGAGTTAAACCTCCTATCATACCTAATGAGGATAAAAGAGAATTATGAAGGGAGAAGTCATCAAAGGTAGAACCCCCCTAGAATAGAAGATAATAAACCCGCATGCCCGGTTTCTACTCCTAAAAATCCGGGGCCCTGGCATAGCCTTATCGTATAACCAATATTAGGGTACATACTAAACAGCGAAGGATGTATAGCCTGGATAACTCCCAAATTCTGCCCCATAAAGGGGAAAACTTGAAAACCGAAATTTCCAAGAAATCCACCAATAGGATTAATCAGGGAGAGTAGTGAACCATTGAATGGAAAAGTCTGAAACATACCCCCTAAACCTATAGGACTATTACACATTAAATCAAATGACATAAGTTAAATTCTGGAATCTTCATTTAAAAATTTTATACAATGAAATTGATAAGGATGAGATCTAGTCAGTTAGTGATTAAAAATTAGAAGCCCAAAAGTTAGAAATAAAAATCAGTTAGTAATTTAGTCCTTATCTTTTTAATTTAATCGATAAGGAAAGAAGGAAATGCGCCGCGGCCGGGATTTGAACCCGGGTCAGGGGCTCGACAGGCCCCCATCCTAGACCGCTAGACTACCGCGGCATCTTCTATACAAAAAACTTTTACGTCTTCCCACATTATCTCTTCAATTAGCCTATTTAAATCTAATGTCATTAAAACGCTGAGTGAGGAATCAAGTACTTCTCTAAAAATCTCACTTAACCAATAAAGAGTCTACTAATTTATTAACCTCATCAAACACTCTATTTAACAAACACTCATCTAACTCACGATTTCTATAAGTTACGGTAATAATTATTTTACCGTCATCTATCAGTGAAGGCTCTATTAATATCTCCCTAAAATTCGTATTTAGCGGGCTAAATTCTGTGTCTTCCGCGATCCTATAACTTATAAGCTTCGGATGATTGATTATTGAGAGCTGTAAGGGGAACGGTGGTTCTATTCTTTTCAGTTTTCCATTCTCTAAAGATTTATATGCTAACTCAAACCCCGCAATATCTTCCGTAAATAAAGGTAAATATGTTTTCTTGAAATTGTTAAAAGCATCTATTACCTCTTTCCTTTCGACTATAGGAGTTTTATATATTAACGCTAGGAAACCTGTTCCGTATCTATTCAATAATGCAACTCTATGTTCTTTTATGTTATTAAATATTAATAGGTCTTGTAAAGAGGTCTTAGTTGCTAAGAAGTTTAAAAGTAAAGGTAGAAGATCTTTGTCGACAAGCCCATTACCAACCAGTCTGGCTACATCGTTTTTATCGAATTTTCTTTTCAATATTGCACTTATAGTTAAATTAGTTATCATACCAATTTATTTAACTTATTAATTAAAAAGTTTATATTAGCACTACAATAAGGATTAAAGTCATAAAGGCTGATAGGATGAAACCTAGAACTACTTGACCTATTGTATGAGCTTTCTCTCTAATCCTAGAGTAACCTACTATTAAGGGTATTAAGAACAAAAAGGAATATTTTAACCCCAGAATTAGGGTGACTGAAACAGCTACCCCAGTTGCTGTTGATACATGCACACTTACCTTGTATTTTGGTGTTATGAGAAGAATAATTACACTATCAATTATATAGATAGATTCTAGAATAATTAAGACTCTATCATAAGATAGAAAGAGAGTTAAAAATAGACCGAGTAGATATCCTATTATTGCCAAAATAATTGGTAAAATCCTCTCTTCTTTTTTAGTCACCATTATATCTGATACTTTTCCCACTCTTTTCAAGACTAAAACGAGCACAAAGGGGTATAGTGAGAAAAATAGTGTGGTATCAATGAAATCAAAGAGTGAGAGTTTTTCAACAATTTCAATAAGTGTAAATCCTATGAAAGTAACTATAGATGGATGAAAAATATATGAAAGGGTTTTTATAATATCCATAGCCTATTTTCTTTTAACGATCTATAAATCATTAATGTGTTCGAAAAATGCGAATT
This sequence comes from Sulfolobaceae archaeon, assembly GCA_028277025.1. Next base: position 70,629 of record JAPYVG010000005.1, on the reverse strand, counting down.
ACTACTCGATTTAATTGCATAGAAAACTTCCGTAGAGACTACTTTATTAACTCCTTTATAATTACTGCTTTATCATTTGCCTTAAATTAGATTGGTTAACTGGGTATAAGAGGAAATCTGACATATGAAAACGGTTACAAAACTTAAGTATGGATTTGTTAACTGGGAGCTTTTATATAGTGAAAATAATCATCTAATTATATGAAAGATGTTTTTACATCTTGGTATAAACGTGTATTAACATTCCACCTCTTTTATGTCAGCATATATGAGGCAAGTTTAGATATTACTTCTTTTAAAACTTCCTCTTCATTACCATAATAAGTTTCCGCATAAACTATCCCATCTATCATTACTAAAAACCCGTTTTTCAATTCACTTTTTACAAAACCTTTACAGTTGCATATCCCTCTTAACACCTTTTTAATCCCCATATCTATCCATATATATCTTAACCCATCTCTTTCTTTAGAAGAGTTTAGACTTGAAGAAGCGTTAAGGCGTCTTGCTAATTCGAATAGGGCTAACTTAACTAGATCTTCCGAGTTTACTCCCTTTTCCCTTAACTTATAGGGTAATAGGTAATCCTCTGTTACCTCATTCTTTACCTCTTTAATTTTTTCCCTTATTTGAATGACTTCGTCTCTTAACGATTCTATACACTCTTTGCTAATCTCACTTATTAATTTACCGTATCCGATCCATGAGTACTTTATAGCTTCCGAGATGTTTAAACAGTCCATCTAATCACCCTGGAGTTATAAAAATGAATGTTTCTTTCATAGACTCACCTTCTTTAATTATTAACGAGATTAAACCATAGTTGTCTGGGTATCTTACAATCTCTATATTCATTAAGCTCTTCCATAGTTTATCAATAACGTAATAACTTCTCGGACTCATAGAAGCTCTTATGTTTATGAAAAGTAAACCAGAGGATGTATTAAGTTCCTCTGCCAACTTTTTTTCCTTACTTAAGTCCACTACGGAATCAGCTATCACTCCTAAATATTTTACAGTTCTAAAAGGTATAATGTTATTAAAGTTAACGTTGTATAATGAGTACAAGGTAGCATAGGTCAGCGTTTCGCTTATTAATATTGACGCATCGCCAGACAAGTATTTTGCACCTTTTAAAGAATAATAGTAAGAGTAGGAATTGTCTATTACTCCCTCTAATAATTTCGATCCAAATATGGAAGATATTAAAAGAATCTTATCATCAATTTCTACGTCTTTGTAGTCTAGTGCTGAAAGGGATTCAAAAATATATGAAGCGAGTTCTTTTGTCTGATCTATTTCGTCTTCCGTATGGGGGATTAAATTTGAGGGGATTGTAAGCGTAGAGAATTTAATTTTCATTGGGAATAATTTAGCTTAAAGAATTAATATGGTTTTACTAGCACTTTTCCTATTTTATTCTTATCTTTTATCATTTGGTATCCCCTATCTATGTCCTCAAGGCTAACAGTACCCGCAATTACTGGCTTTATTTTCCCTTCAGCTGTCAACTTAAGTGCTTGTTCCGCATCGTATTTGGTCGCTGATGCGTGCCCAACTATTTTTATATCCTTAAGAATTATATAACCTAACCTTAAGTCGTAAATTTGTGAAGGATCAACATTACCTATCTGCACTATCCTACCACCCATCCACAGAGACCTTAGGCTTTCCTCGAAGGTCGGAGTCCCTACAGTGTCTATAACTAACGTTACATCTCCTATTTTCTTCGCCTCCTCAGAGAACTTAGTACCCACAATAACGTGATCTGCATATTGTTTAATTATCTTTGCCTTTTCCTCCGATGTTGTAACTCCTATTACTTTCGCCCCTAAAGCTTTAGCCACTTGGATTGCATGAATTCCTACACCACCACTTGCTCCGGTAACTAAAACAAGCTCTCCGGGCCTAATTCCTCCAGCTCTTCTTATACCCCTATAAATCATTCCGGTTACACAAGGAACTAATACTGCTCCTTCATCCGAAGTCCCTTGAGGCACCTTGACCAAACTTGTCACTTTAATTTTAGCCTTTTCTGCGAAGAAACCGTCTAATTCCTCAGAATAACCTAGTCTATTATGACAATAAGCTTCCTCACCCATTCTACAGTATTCACAAGTTCCGTCCGGTGCATAAAGAAGTGAAATTACTTTATCTCCAACCTCGAATCCTTTAACTTCTTCACCAACTTCCTCTATTGTCCCCACCACTTCATGCCCTAATATTACTGGGTATTTCATTCTTGGATAATATCCTTGTAGTTGGAGTAAATCCCTATAACACAGTGCTGCTCTATCAACTCTTATTATAACTTCATCCTTCCCTGGTTTCGGGTCTGGAACTTCTTGTAACTTATAACCTTGTCTAGGCCCAGGTACAACAATAGCCTTCATTGTAGAGTTTATATTGTTTAAATAATATAAATATTTATAAGAGGCGAGATGAGAGGACTTGTATTTAAAAGAACCCCCAAGAATTAAAGTACTCGAAGCGTTGGGTGCAATTGCAGACGGCCGGGTTAAGGTGATAAACGAGGAGGAGTGTGAAGTTATTTCCTCTGAGGGTGATAGGAGGTACAGAGTCATAGTTAAAGGGAATAAGTTTTACAGTGACGATAATGGTACTAAATTTAGAGGTTATGTTGGATACCCAATAATTAGTTGCCTTATGGTTAAGGGAGAATTACCCTTTGATAAGGCCCTTTCAGATGCCTTAAAGGGAATCCCATGGAGGAAATTAAATGAAACCCTAAAAAATTATTCTAAAGTTGAGGGGGTTATTTATGAAATTGTAGGTAAAAGAGGCTTTAATAGGGAAGATTTTGAAAGATTTATTAATGAAGTCCTCAGAAAGCTCGGAGAATTACGACCTACAAGACTTGCCTAAACCACTGTTCTGTGTGACCCAAGATGTCATTAGAAGAATTAAATTCGAAATACAATATCTTTACAGCTATAAAAAGGATTAAACTAAGAGATAAGGGAAAACTTCACGGGCTGACTTTCGCAGTTAAAGATATAATAGATATAGTAAATTTACCAACTACTGCAGGCTCTAGATTTTTTAGATACATACCCCGTGAAAACTCCCCAATTATAGAGAGGATTTTAGATGAGGGAGGAGAAATAATAGGAAAGACAAATACTCATGAATTCGCTATGGGTGCAACCAATACTTCTTCATATCTTGGCCCTTCAAGAAACCCTATAGACCCAGAAAGGATTTCTGGGGGGTCAAGTGGTGGTTCCGCAGTGGCAGTTGCTTTAGGCATTGCTGACGTTGGAGTAGGCACAGATACTGGCGGGTCTATAAGAATTCCAGCATCGCTTTGTGGCGTTATAGGGTTTAAGCCTACAACCGGCCTGATTCCAACTAAAGGTGTAGTGCCTTTTAGTTGGACTTTTGATACGATCGGTTTCATAACTAGGGATTTAAATACGCTAAAAAGAGTTTTAGAAAGCGTCTATGAAGATAAGACACCTTTAATACAGCAAGCTAAGAGAAAACCTAAATTGGGGTTATTCTTATTCGGTGAAGATGATGCTTCTAAAGCGCTAAAGAAAGTTATTAATAAACTTTCTGGTTATTTTGACATTGAGGAAATCCATAATGAGTTTATAATTAAATATGCTCCTTATGTGAGAAAGACTATAGCATTAGCTGAAGGTGTGGCATTTCATAAGAGTAAGGGTTTATACCCTCAGAGGATTAACGAGTATTTTCCAGATGTCAGACAACTACTGATTAACGGTGAGAAAATCTTAGCCTATGAATACGTTAATGCTCTTAGGATAAGGAACTTGATCATAAGAGAGTATATAAAGATTTTCAAAGAGTTTGATGCTTTACTTTCTCCCACTACTAAAATACCGGCACCCAAGATAAGTGAAGTTATAGGGAGAGAATTAGAGTATAGGGACGTATTAATAGGGAATACTGAAATCTTTAATGCAGTTAATGCGCCCTCAATCTCATTACCGGTTTCAATGATTAATGATTTGCCCATAGGTTTAATGGTTAGTGGTGAACCTTACGCTGATGGTAAAGTGTTAGATATTGCTGAAAGAATCTTAGGGATTGTTGAATTTATTAAGAAGTGAGATTATATTAAAGTGGGTTCTCACATTATGAATTTGGAGCGCAAGATTCTCAAGGGAACTACAACTGTAGGGATTAAAACGAAAGAAGGTGTTATACTTGCTGCTGATAGGAGGGCTAGTGCAGGGTTATACGTTGCACATAAATATGTAAGAAAAGTATTGTATATTACTGATACTATAGGGATTACTACAGCTGGTAGCGTAGCAGATTTACAATTTATATACGACCTTCTGAAGAACTTATACCATTATAATTATATTACTGGAATGAGACCGATTACTATTAAAGCTTTAGCAACTTATTTAGCTAATTTACTTTCGTTCTCGAAATATTTTCCTTATTTAGTTCAGATTTTAATAGGGGGAGTTGATGATCAGCCCAGGCTATATAACTTAGATTATTTAGGTGATATCACTGAAGAGGATTATACTGCAACTGGTTCTGGTTCTCCAGAGGCTATAAGCGTTCTTGAAGATGGTTATAGGCCGGATATGAGTTTAGATGAGGCTGCTGAGCTGGCTAAAAGAGCTATATTTTCATCTCTAAAGAGAGACCCATATACTGGAACTGGAGTAATAGTCACAAAGATAACCAAAAACGGCCACGAGGAGCAGGAGTTTTACTTATCTAAGAAGTAGAAAGAGTTTTATTTTCAACTTCTAATTACGAAAATATGAATGTAAGAAGTCCGGCTTTTAAAAATGAGGATTTTATCCCAGTTGAATATACTTGTGATGGAGCAGACGTATCACCAGAACTGGAATGGGATCAAGTTCCTAACGTGAAAAGTTATGCTATAATAGTAGAAGACCCAGATGCGCCTGGAGGAACTTTTATTCATTGGGTTATTTATAATATTAAAACTAATAAGTTACCTAAAAATATAAAGAAAATAGAAAAATCAGGATATGGCATTCAAGGGATTAATGATTTCGGGAAAGTAGGCTATGGGGGACCTTGCCCTCCCAGAACTCACCCTCCTCATAGGTATTATTTCTATGTTTATGCGTTAGACACCGAACTGCCTCAAAAGAGCGGCGTTACCGCAGATGAATTGAAAAGCCTTATGGAAGGACATATTATTGACAAAGGAGTAATAATGGGGAAGTATAAAAGGAAATAGGGGGCTTAAGATTGGAAGAGGAAATCTTATGGGCAGAAAAGTATAGGCCTAAATCATTAGACGAAATCGTAAATCAAAAAGATATTGTGGAAAGACTGAAAAAGTTTGTTAAAGAGAAGAATATGCCCCATTTATTGTTCGCCGGTCCGCCAGGGACTGGTAAGACTACGGCGGCTCTAGCTTTGGTACACGATCTTTACGGAGAAAATTATAAGCAATATTTCCTTGAATTAAACGCTAGTGATGAGAGAGGAATTGACGTCATTAGAAGTAAGGTCAAGGAGTTCGCACGTACTGTTGCTGGAGGTAATGTACCCTTTAAAGTTGTGCTATTGGATGAGGCAGATAATATGACAGCTGATGCACAGCAAGCTCTAAGGAGGACTATGGAATTATACACTGAAACTACTAGATTTATCTTGGCTTGTAATTATTTAAGTAAGATAATTGAACCTATTCAATCTAGGACTGCCCTATTTAGATTTTACCCACTGAAAAAGGAGGATGTGGTAAATAGGTTACTTTACATAGCGAAGAATGAGAAAGTTGAGGTTGATATTAAAGCGCTGGAAACAATTTATGATATTACTCAAGGTGATATGAGAAAATCCATTAACATTTTACAAGCAGCTTCAGCTTATGGTAAGGTAACTGTTGAGGCAGTGTATAAAGTGCTAGGATTAGCTCAGCCGAAAGAAATTAGGGAGATGCTAAACCTAGCATTGCAAGGTAAATTTTTACAAGCTAGAGATAAATTAAGAGACTTACTGGTCAATTATGGTTTATCCGGAGAGGATATTATTAAACAAGTACATAGGGAATTGACTGGAAACGAACTAAATGTACCAGATGAGTTAAGGGTTATACTAGTCGATTATGCTGGGGAAGTAGAATTTAGAATAATGGAAGGAGCTGACGATGAGATTCAACTAAGTGCATTTCTAGCTAAGCTGGCGGTTTACGGTGAAAAGTACATGAGTTCTAAGACTTAAGGTGAACTTTTTGCCATTACAATGGTTTTTAAAATATAGGCCTAAGAGCCTTAATGACATAGAGAATCAAGAAGAAGCAAAGACGAAGCTAAAGGAGTGGATTGAGGGTTGGCTTAGCGGAAAACCTAAAGTTAAGGCTGTATTACTCTATGGCCCCCCTGGAGTAGGGAAGACCACTTTAGCTGAGGCTTTGGCGCGTGATTACAAACTAGAATTAATGGAAATAAATGCTAGTGATTCGAGAAACTTAGAGGATATAAAGAATATAGTAATTAGAGCTTCTATAACTGGCACTTTATTCGGGATAAGGGGAAAGCTGATCTTACTCGATGAAGTCGATGGAATAAACGCTAGAGTTGATGTTGGCGCGATAACCGGTATTTTGGAACTTATAGAAAAGACTAAATATCCTATAATTTTGACCGCTAATGACCCATGGGATCCATCATTAAGACCTATAAGAAACGCTGTAGAGATGATAGAGTTAAAGAGGTTAGGTAAATATCCTATGAAGAGGATTTTAAAACATATTTGTGATGCAGAAAAGATACATTGTGATGATGAGGCATTAGACTATATTATAGAACAAAGTGAGGGAGATGCAAGATACGCAATTAATATGCTACAAGGTGTAGCTGAAGGTTTTGGTAAAGTTACTCTCGAAATGGCTAAAGAGTTAGTTAGGAGGAAAGATAGGGAGTTAGACCCATTTGAGGCGTTAAGACAAGTGTTTTGGGCCAAGTATTATTGGCAGGCTAAGAGTGCAGTTACAAGCACTCAAATTGATTATGAGCTATTAATGAGATGGTTAGATGAGAACATACCGTTACAATATACTGATATGGAGGACGTATGGAGAGCATACGACGCATTATCGAAAGCTTCACTGTTTCTATCTAGAGCTAAGCTTGTCGGATGGGATTTGCTTTCGTATGTTTTTGACTTAATGGGACCTGGTGTTGCTTTAGCGTCTTTAGAAAAGAAGAAACCTACTTATAAGGCTAAATGGGTTAAATACCAATTCCCACAATACATTCAGCTCTTATCGAAGACTAAAGAGAATAGAGATAACCTAGAATTATTACTTAGGAAAATAGGTGAAAAAATACACTCTTCTAAAGAGAAGACTTTAAATGATGTTTTACCATTCTTCGTTCAATATTACTCAAAGTATAGGGATAAATTAGATAAAGAACTTGAACTGACGGAAGGTGAAAAGGAAATTATAAAAGCATTATCTTCTTTACCTCCAACCACCACAGAGGGGAAGACTAAAAAAGAGGAGGAGACGTCTAAAAAGAGGACTTACTCGCGTTATCGTCGTAAGTCTTAATTTTATTTATTACTCTAATTTCATTTATCACTGTAGTTGGGTATTGTCCTTTCTCATCCTTTTCATATTTTTTAACCATATCCCAAATTGTTAATAACGCTACTGAAGTGGCTGTTAGAGCTTCCATCTCTACGCCGGTTTTATAATGTGCTTTGACAGTAGAAACCACCCTTATACCTTCTTCTTCAACTTTAACATCAACATAGATATACTCAATCGGTATTGGGTGACACATGGGTATTAATTCATGTGTTCGTTTAGATGCTAAAATTCCAGCGACTTTAGCAGTTGTTATTACATCGCCTTTCTCGATCTTATTCTCTTTAATTAACTTAATAGTCTCTTTCTTTAACTTTATGAATCCTTCTGCAGTGGCTTCTCTTAATACTACGCCCTTGCTTGAAATATCGACTACTTTTGCCTCAGTCATATATTCTCAAGTTCTTCAAAGAGGTTTTTTAATATTACTACTTTGGGGTTTTCATAGTTTAATCTTATGATTTTAGACCTATCAGCCTCTATTACTTCTACTATTTTTTTCTCTTCCAAAATCCTTATAATCCTCTCTAAAGTAGAGTATTTAATTTTAGTCTCTTTTGACAGTTTAGTTATATTTATTTCTCCAAATTTAAATAATATTCTAAGAACTTTAAATGCTGTTGGAGTTAGTAGCTCCTCTATTGCCTAATCTCCCCCTTATTTCTTTATCTATTAGTTCCTCTAGTTCATTTGATATTGGGATTGGAAGTGAAATTAAAGTAGTTCTACCTCTCATGCCTTTACCGCTTTGTCTCGTGTTTATCAGCCCCATTAGCTTTAACTTCCTAATGTTTTCAAATACTTGAGTATGTCTTCTTGGCTCTTCACCCAAAGTCTTACTAATATATCTGTACTCCTCTTCAACTTTACCCATAGGGAAGAAATCTAATCCTTCCCTTCTTTGAAGAGAAATGACACTCTTTAACAATAATAATTGGTGAAGCTCTAAGTCTTTAATCGTATCAATTATTAGGCTAAGCTCCGGATTAATTTTAGAATTAGCCTTTTTTGCATGGTCAATCGTGACTATCGGAGAGTTCTCACTATCAGCTATCTTACCAGCTAGTTCTAAGGTTTCTATTGCTAATCTTGCATTACCGCTTCCACCCTTATCTACACCATGAATGTCCGCAATAAACCTTATAGCCTCATCCATTACGGCATTCTCCTTAAAGGCTTTCTCGTTAATAACCCTGTCTATAAGAATATCATATAACTGATTTGAATTATACGGAGGAAATTCTATGATATTTTTAAGAATATGATCCTTAATACTTTTATCTAAACCCGATAGACTCGTTATTTCTCTAACGATGAAAATATAATGTATCCTCTTTACATTCACGTTTAATTCGTCATAAACTCTAACTAGAAAGTATATGTCTTCTACTGGTGATGTGCTTATAAAGTAATCGAACTCATCCAATGCTAAAATTAAATGAATGTTCTTCTTTTCTAAGTAATCATATATGAGTTTGAAAGTTTCTTGTGAAGATAACCCCCTATTTGGTAATTGTAATCTTAGGTTTTGGGCAATTTCCATCAACATTAAGTATAACGTCCTTTGCCTATGACAGTTAATATGAACATACTTTAATTTGATACCTTTCTCATTGGCTATCTTTTCGAACTCTTCCCCGAACTTCTTTGACGTTACTGTTTTCCCAGTCCCAGTTCTTCCTAAAATTACAGACCTAACAGAGGTATTCCCTGGTGATACTATAACGTCTTTAAACATTATACTAAGCTCCTTAATCTGGTCTTGCCTATGCGGTAAGTTTCTTGGCACATAGTCTGGGTTCAACACCTTACTTCTGTCAAATACTGTATAACCATTAATAGTACTTTCAATTAGATCTCTAATGTTTTCCAAAACTTTCACCTAATCGTTATTTTATGTAGTATTACTATATATTTTAACTGAGAGAGTTAACCGAAACTTTTTCCTGTCCCTTTTTAATATAAGAAACAAAAGCCTTATCTTTAACTACATTTATAGTTATTATAATATCTGGATTAGAGAAATTAACCTTTGCGACATCCCTTAGCCCTATACCTATTCCTATTTCTATCTCTCTACAATCTACCTTAGCTCCCCTAGAATAACAATCAACATAAAAAGAACCTTTAATTTTATTTTTAGAAATCTGAGTGACTTCCCTTATAATTTCATCCTCATTAATAGAGTTAATTACATGCTCTATGGGAAATATTTTTGCAACACACGAAGGAGGGGCTGAATATAATAAGCCGTAAGCTTCCATAGGGCTTAAAGAGGTATATAACAGAATTACATTTTTTACTACTTCCTCAGCCTTAGCATTAAGATCTTTTATGAAAATTCTATTCAAAATCTCAATTATACATTTATTCTCTTTATTCTTCTTAACAGTTAAAAGCAATTTAGGTATCTCAACGCTCATATGTTTTATAAGGTTACGGATTAACTAAATAATTATGATTAATATTAAGCTTAAAGCACTTGAACGTATTGAAAGCTTTACAAAGAAAAAGATAATGGTTCTTGACGATTGGGGCCCTTTTGATGACGGATTTGAAGAAATTTCGTTGAGCAAAGGAAGTGAAGACGAAGCTCACTTATGGCTTGCTGAAACTCTAGAAAATAAAAACGTAGTCAGAATCCTTGACGTAGTTACGTTAGATGAGCTGGGAAAGATATTATTTCAGGAGAGGCAAACGGTTTCCACGCCCGCATCACTCGTCAAGCTCCCTAAAGACTTTTATCAAAGGGTTAAAATATTAAGAAACAATTTAAAAAACTCTAGAGATTTAAGCGCATTAGATCAGTTAAGAAAAGTTGATCAATTTATAAACGAGATAGTATCAATTAGAATAAGGAAGATAATACAGCTTGCTTTTTTAGGCATTAATGACCAGAACGTGTTAGATAAAATGACGGGGGAAGAGATTTTAGTTTTCAAAATGGTAAAATATGTTATTGAAAAGGGGATAGGTGAGTTATTTGGAAACTCAGCAAGTTGATTACGGCGAACTTTTCTTAGAATTTATAAATACTTTTAGGGATGAAAAAGGTAAGAACCCTTATCTATTGCAGATAAATGAGATTATAGCTTATAGGAAGAAGAGTGTTTATATTAACTTTTCAGACTTATTTTCATTTAATCAGCAATTAGCTACAAAGATAATAAATTCTCCGAAAGAAATTTTACCAATTCTAGAGAGAAGACTTTATGATTACATAATAGAAAAAGATCCCTCTTATCAGGAAGAAATAAAGAATGTTCATATCAGACTTACTAATGTACCTAGAGTTATAGAATTAAGAAAGATAAGGAGCAGTGATGCAGGGAAACTGGTTGCTATAGAAGGCATATTAGTAAAGGAAACTCCAGTAAAAGAAAGACTAAGTAAAGCAACATTCCAACATTTAAACCCAGATTGTATGCAAGAATTCGTATGGCCACCGGAGGGAGAGATGGGAGAAATAATTGAAGTGCCTTCCACTTGTCCAGCTTGTGGAAAGGCAGGGCAATTTAAACTCATTGAAGATAAATCTGAATTCATCGACTGGCAAAAAGCCATTTTACAAGAGAGGCCAGAGGAAATACCACCTGGTCAATTGCCTAGGCAATTAGAGATAATTCTTGAAGATGATTTAGTAGATACAGCGAGACCAGGTGATAGGGTTAAAGTAGTTGGAATATTAGAGATAAAGAAGGATTCACAAATAAAAAGAGGTAGTAAAGCGGTATTTGACATGTATCTTAAGGCTAATAGTATAGAGATATCTCAAAAGGTACTTGATGAAGTTAAAATATCAGAGGAAGATGAGAAGAAGATAAAAGAACTATCTAAAGATCCATGGATAAGAGAAAGAATAATAACATCAATAGCACCTTCAATTTATGGCCATTGGGAGATTAAGGAGGCAATAGCCTTGGCATTATTTGGCGGAGTTCCAAAGGTTTTGCAAGACGGTACCAGAATTAGGGGAGATATCCACATTTTGATTATTGGTGATCCAGGAACCGCAAAATCACAAATGTTACAATTTGCTGCAAGAGCAGCACCAAGAGCAGTTTATACTACTGGTAAGGGTTCTACAGCAGCGGGATTAACTGCCACTGTCACTAGGGATAAGAATACTGGCGATTATTACTTAGAAGCAGGGGCTTTAGTACTGGCTGACGGAGGTGTTGCTGTAATTGATGAGATCGACAAAATGAGAGATGAGGATAGAGTTGCAATACATGAAGCTATGGAACAGCAAACGGTATCAATAGCTAAGGCTGGGATAGTGGCAAAACTAAACGCTAGAGCTACCGTAATAGCAGCTGGCAATCCAAAACTCGGAAGATATATTCCAGAGAAGGGACTTTCTGAGAACATTAATTTACCACCAACCATACTATCTAGATTTGATCTAATTTTCATACTAATAGATAAGCCTGGGGAAGAGGACCAAATGTTAGCGTCTCACATTTTAAATGTCCACGCTGGGAAAACTCAAGAAATGTCAATAATTGATGTTGATTTGTTAAAAAAATATATTGCGTACGCTAGAAAGAATATACAACCAAGGCTTACTGAAGAGGCAAAGAAACTACTACTAGATTTCTTTGTAGAAATGAGAAGGAAGAGCTCTGAAAGTGCAGACTCTCCAATAATAATCACACCAAGGCAATTAGAAGCTTTAATCAGAATTTCGGAGGCTTATGCTAAGATGGCATTAAAAAGTGAGGTTACAAAAGAAGATGCAGAAAGGGCTATAAATATAATGAGGATTTTCCTAGAACAAGTGGGATTGGACGTAGAATCTGGAAAAATTGACATAGATACTATAATGACTGGCAAACCTAAGAGTGCAAGAGAGAAAATGGCTAAGATTCTAGAAATAATCGATACATTATCCTCGTCAAATGAATGCGCTAAAGTTAGGGACATCATTAAGGAAGCTGAGGGAATTGGAATAGATAAGGGTAGTGTTGAAAAACTGATAAGCGATATGAGGAAACAGGGTTTGATATATGAGTCTAAACCAGAATGTTATAGAAAAGTTTAAGTTTGTTTCAGTTTCTTTAGAATGGGCAGCGGAGTCCACATAACAAAAGCTGGGACTTGTTTTACTAATTCGTACGCCTCTTCCCAATTAGCTAAATTCAACCTTTTAGCTAGTTGTTCTAATGTCATTTGTGTCCTAACATATTCGTTAAGAACCTTTATTGCATCTTCATCTAATATTACTTCTCTACCACTAGAAAGTTTTATTTTAATGGGCTCCATACACTCTCACACCTTTTTAACTTATGTTAAATATAAACTTTACCGCTGAAGCGCCATAAGCTACCCACACGTACATAGCAATTATAATTAAAGTGAAAACTAAAACAAGACCTCCTACTTCATAATTTTTATTTTCTACGAAATAGACACCTATTATTAATCCCATGATTATAAGTGACGCTAAAACAGCTATACTTGCTCCTTGAGGTGAACCGCCGTTAGAATAAGTTATTGGGGAAACATAATAAGGGAAAGCTATTGCGCCTAGTATAGCTACACCCATAATAATTATTAGAATGATTACAGTATAAACGTTATTAATTATAGAAAATGTCTTCTCACTACCTTTTTTAGGCATAATATTAACTACCACGGGACACTTTTTATTTTTAATCGAAAAGCTACATAGTTAGTAAACATATGAAGTACTATAGCTATAGCCATTATCTCAAGGAATTGGTATACAGTTAGTGAAACTCTAAAAATTAATAGTACTAGAGTGGCTCCAAAAATAAAATCTAATTGATCTAATATCGGAGCTCTAGCTCCTCTTTCTAGTCCCAGTCTACGTTTTATGAAAGCACCTAACATATCCCCTAGCATTGCCCCAAGACTTTCAAAAAAGCCAATTATCACCCATTGATTTCCCAAAAATTTGGCCATAATTATCGACACTGTTTCCCCGAATGTTAGAGCAATCAAAAGACCTTCAAAAGTTTTACCATCACCTAAAATCCTCTTACCATCCCATAGCCTTTTACCAAAATCTATTGGAGTTCCCTTTTTTATAAATGGAGCGCTTCCATTAGCTACTAATGCCGGTATGTAATAAATTATTGCTAAGATGAATTCTATCACTAGAGACAACCTAATACTCCCCTTTCAGTTATTTTGAACTTACAAACCCTTAAATTACCTATTATTTCGCCTCTAGAAATCCTAAGTACATCATCTGAGAATTTTCTCATAAACTTCTCTCCGCTCACCTTATTATTCCATGACATCTGCCATATTAAAAGGACTTTACCACCATTTTCTGAAAAGGACTTTAAAAGGATTAATGGATATTCAATGTCTTTTTTCCTTCTACTAAGTCTATAGAAGGAGTTTATTGAATCAATAATTATTAGATCAGTAGTAGATGACTTAATTATCGAAGTTATTAATTCTAAAATAGAATTAACGTTAGTAAACAAGGCATTACGTAACCCTTTTAATTTTTCTAACCTTGCTTCATAAGCTGATCCCTCAGTAGAAATAAAAATGCCCTTACCCACTTCGATCAAGACTTGCAGCGCGATATTAGTCTTCCCAGTTCCGGCTAACCCGTAAAGTGATATTAGCCTACCTTTCTGAAATAGGAACTCGCTTATTCTCAATCTTTATAATCCTCGAAAATATGATATTATATGTGGTAAAAAAAGTAACAGTAAGAGTTTCTAGTCCTAAGTACTTTTATCAAATCCTTAAAGAAGCAAAGAAATTGGGGATAAAAATCTCCGATAATGACGGCGAGATATTAATTAACGACGAGATAGTAAATAAACTGGGAAGTATTGATAATTTAATGGGATATTTAGTATGTAAAGTTAGGGACAAAGATGAATTTAATGAACTATTAATCGGAATAGATACTAATGATGAGAATAACTTATCTATAGCCGTTGTAGGAGATGGGGAATTAATAGAGAGCAAGGCTTGTAATTTACTCTCCATTAATGATGAATTAGAGAAAATTATACGTAAATACCCACACAAAAAAGTAATTATAGGAATAGGAGGTGGCAATAAATTAGGAGAATTAACATATAGGATAGTAAAAATGAAATTTGAAAATGCTAAAATTGTAAAAGAGGAAAGAAGTAGTTTGAAGAATCCGTTTATTAATATAAAAGATCGTGATATAAGGGCAGCATACATTATAGCTTTAAGGGCAACATTATATGAGGATAGAAGCTAATAAAGATGTAATAATTAAAGGACCTTGTTTAGTTTCAATAAAACAAGGAACAGCTATTATATCTGGAATTGAGGTTAATGAAAAAATTGAAATAAATGATGATAATACTTATACATTAACAACAATCAAGGACTCTGACATAGATACAAACTGTAAAATAATAGCAGAATATCAAACTCTAAACTGGCATAATATTGCCAATCAATTATATGGGAAAATTATAGTTTTAGGTGATATAAACTCTGGCAAGACCTACTTTTCTAATATGTTAATAAACATACACAGAAAAGGATTAATTACGGATGCGGATGTAGGACAATCCTCACTTTTCTTACCAACCTTTGTGTCGTCAACACTTTTTCACGGATTTAGCTTAAAATTAGATGAAAGAAATTACTCAGAAATTGAGTTTTTTGGAAGTATAACTCCTTCTACTAATCCGAGACTTCATATCTCTTTAACACTAAGATTAACAGAAAGATACAATGAAAGATTAAAGGTTATTGACACAGATGGGTGGATTAAAGGATTTCATGCATATAGGCATAAAATGGAATTAATTAGTTTATTTGACCCAGATTTTATAGTGATTTTTGACGAACATATTTATAATTCTTTGCCAGATGAGGTACGTAAAAGGAGCATCCAAATAAAGAAATTTCCCCTCCAGACAGATAGGACTAGGAGTAAGAGAAAAGAATACCGAAAAAATAAGTATAAAAAGTATTTCGAAAAAGCAGACTTAGTAAGTATTGACATCCGAAAAGTGTTTGGTATTCCAAAATTTAATAATATAATAAACAGTTGGGGTGAGTTATTACAGTTAATTCCAGAATTACCTTGTGAGGGATATTATATTGATAGAAACACATTAAGAGGATTGTTAGTAGGATTGACTTATAAAGGAAAAGTAGTGGGGGCTGGAATAATAAGAGATATTAATGAAGGTGATGGTATAGTAAAAATACAAACTCCAGTAAAGCAGGTAGACGGTGTAATATTAAGTAATATAGCTTTAAATGAAAAGTACGAAGAGGTAAGGGTGAAGTTTAACAAATGTTAATTATTTCATTTGAAGGAATAGATGGTTCTGGCAAAACCACTATAGCTAAATTAGTCTTTGAGAGAATAGTAAAAATAATAGGTAATAGAAAAAAAGTACTACTCACGCAAGAACCTTTTACTAAAGAGATCACGTCTCTTATAGAAAAACTGGGCTGGAAGGATCCCATTGCACTGACATTACTTTTTAGTGCTGATAGGGCTTTCCACATTAACTGGATATTAAAGGAAGGTTACGACATAATATTAATGGATAGATATATACATTCAACGATTGCATATCAATCAGTATTAGGAGTTGATGAAGAGTGGATAAGGCTAATTAACTCTAATTTTCCTAAACCAGACATAGTAATTTTGCTTGATATAAAGCCTGAAACAGCATTAGAAAGACTTAGAGGAAAAGTAGATAAATTCAATTTCTCAGAAAAATTATTATCTCTTTCAAAAGTAAGAGAAAAATATTTAGAACTTTCGAGAAAAGAAAGAAATTTCAAGGTTATTAACGCAGAGAGAGAGTTAAACGAAATAGTAGAAGAGGTATGGAATATTATTTATTCTTATCTAAATTTTTAATCCTTCTTACTCTCTCTAATGCCTCCAAATATCTTATTATCTGAGTCACACTATCCTCATCCATAGGATTTTCTTTAAGTTTATTAGAGATATTTTCTAGTCCCTTAACTAACACTTTCTCAAGGCTATCTAAAACTAAAGACGTAGTGATCTGCTTTTCTTCCTCCTCGTTCTTCACAATATAAATTTTTCCATGTGTGGGACAAACCACGTCACCATTTTTAAGTTTAAATAGTGGCATATAACATATCGGACATGCTATATCAAGCATAGTTGCGCCTTGCCTTAGCAACTCAGCAGCTTTTTTTACTGATTCTTCTTTGCTCATAGGTAATAAACTAAAAAAGCTCAAATATAAAATATCTTTTCGGTGATATCAATGGCTTCTCTTTACGACAATGAGGCTAAAATAAAACAAGCTATAATAATGTTGCAGAAGATCGTAAACGACACTGGAGTACCTAGAAATATTAGAAGGGCTGCAACTGACGCAATAAGAAACTTACAAGATCAATCCTTAAGTCCCGCAGTTAGGGCGGCAAACGCAATTGGGATTCTTGAAGAGATAAGTCAAGATCCTAATATGCCAACTCACACTCGAATATCTATTTGGAATATAGTTTCAATGCTTGAGACCGTAAAAGACTAACATAAATTTTTTACTCTAGTACAAAACAGTTTTATAGTGCGGGGGTGCCCGAGCATGGTCAAAGGGGTCGGGCTTAGGACCCCAGGGGTAAGATCCCCGATGGCGTAGGCCTGCGTGGGTTCAAGTCCCACCCCCCGCATTAGGTTTAAATTGTCCCACTTCCTCTGGCTCCTCATACCATTTAACTTTCCTACCAATCTTGGCCCTCATTTTCCACTTTAACGATTTAGGCTCCTCATCAATTCTCTTCTTGAGATAGAGTAGTTTATCCTTCACTTCTTGAGGTGGATTAAACTCATTCACTATTTTTTCGATGTTGTCACTAACTGTAGTGTAGAAGCCCCAATCATCAGCTAAAAGCTTTGCAATATAATTAACGTCTATAGTTCTTTCATCATCCTTATCTCCTAAGCTTAAATCATGAAGAAGAGCAAACACGTCTTTAATATCATTTTCAGTAAGCTTAACTATTTGCAATTTAGTCAAAAGAAGATCAGAGGGTGGTATAGTGTATTTCATTATCCCTAATCTATCCCGCAACAATATTTTATGACACATTTGGAATTCATCTAGAAAAATATCTATTGTAGATTCAAGAACAGGATCGTAAAACATTAGTCTTCTATCACCGTGTAAAGCATTGAACCTTTTGTTAGCTTCCATTCCGAAACTCTCAAGAAGTTCTGTGATTTTTTTACTTTCCTTAGAAAGACCAAAGAAGTCTATGTCTTTATAATTTCTGGGAAAGAGCATAGAACCTTCTGGGGCTAAAATCGCTACTGCAGCCCCTCCTATTAGTCTTAGTACAACCCCTTTTTCGTTAGCCTTATCAATAACCTCTTTTCCCCTTTCAATTAACTTCTCTTTACTAATATTTCCTATTTTAAGCCACCACTATTTAATCCAATTAAAAAGTTTAAATCCGTATCCCTCGCTCTTACTGAAAATGTTTCATAAGGACAATCTAAAAATCCTTTTAGCATATCCATATTTTTCATTACTATCAAGTCTGAGCTCTTCTATCCTTTCTCTGAAGTTTAATTTAATATAAGGGTATTCAGAGCCGAAAATCCTCTTACCTTCAAAAAGCAATGATATATTAGGAGGTACTAGAGAAGTCTCAAAATAAACCTTATCCTCCCTTAGTAATTCAAGAGCTTCTTTTACATAATCTGGGTAACCAGAATGTATTAAGATAACATATGGAACCCTTGAAATATACTTTTTTACATGAGCAGGGTTACCATACCCTTTGCCAGTGTATAAAAGCAAAGGAAGGTCTTCTTTTTCAAGAATTTTTATGATATTACCTACTCTGTCATCTAATAGACTATACGAGTGATTTATGGGATTTAGAATAACACCTCTTATACCCTTTTCTATCTGCCTATAGAGTTCTACCTCTGGTGATATTCTACATTTTACATTATATATTCCAAATCTGGGGTATTCTTTAAAGGTTAAATATTGTTGATAAAAACCGTCAACACAACAATCACAACCATACTTGTACGAGGGATTTAAGATAAAAGCGTCAACTTCTGGTAAAGTGGATGGAGGATATAACTTTATACCTAAATGAACGTTTATATCAATTATCATTAGAGCTAATAAAAGAAGAAATTTTAAGGCTTTAAACCCAACTTCTCAGAACTTTATTTAGTGGCACAGAAAATTATTATTAGTCTTAGGAAATTCGCAAATGTTTTTATAAACTTTGAATAATAGAAATAATTATTTTGATCACATATCATTGAATATATTATTATTATTTCACATAAAACTATAAATAGTTGAAAGTAGTTATTTTTAGATTTAAACTCTCAGAAAAATTTGATCAGAATCATTATAACTATATTTGTTCTAATTTCGCATATTGTTACATGAGTTCAACTTAACGGTAAATTGAAAGTTATACGATAATGAAGAGGATTTAATCAGCAAACCTTATCTCTAGACCAATAACCTTTTATGCTATCTTCTCCCGTTATTAACGCTCCAAATACTGCTTCATTTAAATACAACGTCTTGTTAAAAATATAGTCATTAAAATCACCAACCACGCATATCTCCGAGATTTAAAGCAGTAGCAACTAAATTTATCTATATTACCTAAACTAATAAGGTTGATACATCTTTTATAGGAATACAATTAATACAGACTATAAAGTTCTTGAAAGAGAGTATTCGTGAGTATTTTCTAATATTCTCTCATATACTCTCCGAGTTATCGATCGCCTTTCCCACTCAACGAACTTATACTTCTAATTCCACCTCTAATGGGGTTTGGGCTTCATTGAATTTTCATGAATTTTTATCCAATTCTCAGCCCTTGGGCTTCACCGGAGTTACGGGGCATTGCCCCGTTCATACCCTTCCGCCACTTTAGCGGGATAACCCCACCCATCAGAGTGTTACCATCTGATGGGGAAACCCGCACATCTCTTATTCACCGTCACACCTCGTCGTGATATAGCCACCCATCTGGTGTGACTATACTTAAATTTACATACAAAATATATAAACTTCACGGCTTATCAGAAACTGCTGACTACGGCAGAACTCTACCAACAGTCAAAAGTCTACAAAAAGATGGGTACATTAGTATAAAATACGTGCCTACTTTTGAGGAAAAAGGATGAAAACGTAGATAGCCGAAAAGGTGAGGAAGTTGTTAAACAGTTCCTCGAATTATTAAAGTGAGAGTTTTAAACAGAAGATGAATTTTTTGACTATAGTTTATTAGCATAATAATTTTCTGAGAAAAGTAACGCGAGAATAATCAGTTTAACGTATTATCATAGTGTGGAAAAACTTTAATATCTCCCAAAAAAAGTATATTTTGATGAATAAGTTAATTTTAATAGGAGCTATATTAATAATATTAGCAATAACTATAGCTGTAATGGAATTTTCACATTTATCGGGACAAAATGTGAAACAATCAGAAGCCCAGCAGTCACCTGTATCTTCTACTAGCCAGTTACCGAATGGTATACCAGAAGGTAAATTCGTTAAAATAAGTAATGCTGACTACGCACCTCCGGGAAAAGTAATTGTTGTAGTACAATCATGGTATGGATGCCCAGTTGGTGCTGCGGCCTCATGGGCAATTTATAATGCGTTAAAGTATTACGGAACTTTGAATTTTACGTTCCATACCTCAGATCCATATCATAGTCCACCAAGTATCCCCGGCCTAATATTTACTGGGTTTAAATCTAACGGTGTGGTCGAATTTTATGTAGCCTATGTATATAATGAATACCTAAACGCCTCCTATAACGGAACTCCTATACCTCAATCGCAGCTAATCCCAGTAGGAGAAGAAATATTAAAGGAGGAATTAGAAAGTATGGGAGTCCCTAACGCTACTGCTGTAGCAAATCTAGTAATAGAGTATGAAGTAAATGTATCAATTATAAATTATTCAAAACCATCAGCATTATATGTTAAACCGCCTCACCTTAATTTTGCAATTTTAATTTCTGGACCTAACGGGACTTACATAGTAACAACACCGATAGTGAATCCAACAATTTTAGAGGGTTATACTCCTCAGTATGTATTTCAAAACTTGAGCAATTTCCCACAAATAATACAAGCTTCCACAATGATCGAAAACGTTATATCTGAAGCCTATGGAGGAGGGAGTTGTCCAACTTAATTTTCCTTTTTTAACCTAAACTTTTACTCAATATTATGGGAAAACTTTTTGGTACAGATGGTGTTAGAGGAGTTATAAATAAAGAGTTAACGCCAGAATTAGCATTAAAATTAGGTAAAGCTATAGGCACCCTTTTTGGTAGGGGTAGTAAATTACTAGTTGGTAGAGACGCTAGAGCTGGCGGTGACATGCTAGTTAAGGCTGTTGAAGCTGGTCTATTGAGTGTTGGTGTAAAAGTGTTCGATGGAGGATTGGCAGCAACCCCAGCACTTCAATTTGCAGTAAAGACATTAGGTTATGATGGTGGAGTAATAGTTACAGCGAGTCATAATCCAGCACAATATAATGGTATAAAAGTGGTTGATAAAGATGGGATAGAGATAAGGAGAGAAAAGGAGTATCAAATAGAGGATATTTATTTTAATGAAAGGTTCAATACACAAGAGTGGTCTGCTTTAACTAACGAAGTGAAAAAGGAGGATAGAGTAATAGATACTTATGTTTCTGGTATATTATCTCATATTGATACAGAGAAAGTATCTAAAAAACACTACACTGTTTTAATAGACCCAGCTAATAGTGTTGGAGCTCTTTCAACTCCTTTAGTAGCTAGAGCTTTGGGATGCAAGATTTATACTTTAAATGGAAATTTGGACTCTTTATTCCCCGCTAGACAGCCAGAACCAACTTTTGAATCCCTAAAAGATACAGCAGTAGTTGCGAGGAGTCTGAAAGTTAATTTAGCGGTAGCTCATGACGGAGATGCGGATAGGGCAATATTTATCGACTCTGAGGGGAGAATACAATGGGGTGATAGGAGTGGTACTTTACTCTCTTACTGGGCTCATGTTAAAAACCCTAATTTACCCAAAAGAGTAGTTACTGCAGTTTCGAGTTCCAGCTTAGTAGAGGAGTATTTGTCAAAATATTCTATGGAGGTAGTATGGACTAGAGTGGGTAGTGTGGATATTGCTCACAAGATTCAAGATGAAGGTGCTGTAGCGGGTTTTGAGGAAAATGGAGGGTTTATTTACCCACCTCATCAGTACGTTAGAGATGGGGCAATGACTTTTGCTTTAATGTTAGAATTAATGGCTAGTGAAAATGTATCGTCTGCTGAACTATTCGATACATTACCTAAGTATTATTTAGTTAAGACTAAGGTTGATTTAAAACCCGGCTACGATATTTCAGCATTATATAACAAACTTATTCAAATGTATAGTGGAAAGGGTAAGACAATAACTATTGACGGAGTAAAAGTTATTGGTGAGGACTACTGGTTCTTGGTCAGAAAAAGTGGAACTGAGCCGATAATTAGGATTTTAGTAGAAGCTAAAGAGCAAGAGAAAGCAAATAATTTAGCTAACCAATTAAAGAGTATTGTTGAAAGCGGATGAAGTTTAGGCTATTAGATCTCTTAGCTTGTCCAATATGCAAACACTTCCCGCTGAATTTTTATGTTTTTTCAGAAAAAGTTATTAATAGAGAGATAAAAGACGAGAAGAAACCTTTATGTGAACTTTATTGCTCATTTAAAAATGTTAACGTTAAAGATGTAAGACCAGAGGAATTACCATGTGATGAATGTTTTAAGCATGAAATAGTTGATGGTCTTTTATATTGTCCTAACTGTAAGAGGTGGTATCCGATAATTGATGAAATACCCAGAATGTTGCCAGATAAATTAAGGAGAAAAGAAGAGGATTTAGAATTTTTAAAGAAGTATAAGGATAAAATACCTAAGGAAATCCTGGAAAATGGACTCCCATTTAACTTAACAGAAGGTACTTAACATATCTTTATTAATTTGAACTCACATAACTATTTTTGGTGTAACTAATTGGAAAGTGGTTATCTTGCAAATCTTGATGAATGGATAAAGATGCAGAAAAACTTACTTAACACATTAAGGGAAATGGAGAAAAAGTATCAATCACCTGATGTTGATAGACTTGACTTAATCTTGGCAACTAGGGTAGCGTTTCAGCATATCATGAGGACAATAAAAGCCTTTGACCAATGGTTGCAAGACCCACAAATAATAAAACATATGCCTAAAGAAATGCTAGAAGACGTTATGAAGACTACATGGTCTATACTTGAGACTCTACTAGAATTAGACATAAGACATACAAGTGAATTTAGAGAATTAGTAATAAAGCTCAGTAAAGAGGGTAAATTAGACCCACTTATATGGAATAAACCGTTAAATGAAGA
This sequence comes from Sulfolobaceae archaeon, assembly GCA_028277025.1. The sequence goes on along the minus strand of JAPYVG010000005.1, from coordinate 47,642 downwards.
AGGACAGCAAAGCGGGAGAAGAGGAACATTCACTACGATGTAAAAAATCTATCTTTTTCTCCTCATTTTGAGTCTGTTTTCTTCATCTATTGCTTGAATCTTCATTTTTATATCATTAAGAACAGATGCCAATTTGTTTTTAAAGTCCTCATCTATTTGTTGAGATTCTAAGAACTCAATGCCGTTATTAGTAAGTTTTAATTTCTTGGATTGAACATCATTCTCAATTAAACCTAGATACAAAAGTGTCGTTAAATCTTCCTTAATCATAGGACTAAAAATATTACTGCCAATAATATTAAATTGATAACCCAAATCTATTCCTTTCTCTTTTAACTCATATAAGGCTGAAACCAGAGCTTTCTCAGAAGCTCCCCCGACGCTTTTTAAAAAGTAAAGTAATTGTATTTTTCTTTTATCACCTTTTACTGCATCTTGCGTAATTACTTGCTTACTTACGATCTTTAATTCCTTAGATTTTGTCTGTCCAGGCTGAGACAAGAATAACCCTCCAATTAAACTATACTCACTTCTGCTTAATTATCTTAACTATCTCTAATGTCGCCTTATAAGGATCCTCAGACTTGGTTATCGCCCCACCAACTACGAATATATTTATAGGTAAATCTATTATCTCTTCTATTCTAGCTTTATTTAATCCCCCAGCTACGGAAACTATTACGCCTAATTCAGCGACTTCTTTTATCTCTTTCTTCAAATCACTTATAGAAATTCCTCTCTTTTTCTGAACATCCAATCCCACATGTAAACCTATTATATCAATACCCATTCTTTTCAGCTCTGCCGCCCTTTCTTTAACATTTTTGACGTTAATTAGGTCAGCCTGGACTAATATGTTGTATTCATGAGCTTTTTTTACAGCACTTTCAATAGTTGCGTCATCCATAATTCCTAAAACTGTCATAATATTAGCTCCGCCTAATCTAGCTATTTCTGCTTCAACATCCCCAGCATCTGCTGTCTTAGTATCCGCTAAGAGTATTTTAGGGTTTAATTCTTTTAAAGCTCTTAATCCTTTTACTCCTTCAGACTTTATTAATGGTGTTCCATCTTCTATTATATCTGCCCCTGCTTGCATAGATTTTCTTGCAACTTCTAATGCGTCTTGTATGTTTATAAAATCTAATGCTACTTGCAAAAACCTAGATGAGGAAAGCAAATTAAGTAATTCCATGAATCCACCCGTATAGAGTTTTATCATAAAAAGTGACAATTTAGTTTTAAAACTACTGTTGATATGTTATAAGCTGTGATTTCCCTTTGACCAAGTACATTATAATTACCGGAGGAGTATTGTCAAGTGTAGGGAAGGGTACAGTTGCCGCATCTATAGGCTTGCTATTGAAAGCTAGAGGTTATAAAGTAACCCTAGTAAAGATAGATCCTTATCTTAATGTTGATGCCGGAACGATGAACCCATATATGCACGGGGAAGTTTTCGTAACCGATGATGGCGCAGAAACGGATTTGGATTTGGGTCATTATGAAAGGTTTGTAGGAATTAATATGACCAAATATAATAATATTACTGCGGGTAAAGTTTATTTTGAGGTAATAAGGAAGGAAAGGGAGGGAAAATACTTAGGGCAAACAGTTCAAATAATTCCTCATGTCACAGATGAAATAAAAAGCATGATAAGAAAAGCAGCTGTAATGAATAATGCGGACATAGTCATAGTGGAAATAGGGGGTACAGTAGGGGACATAGAAAGTTTGCCGTTTTTAGAAGCAGTAAGGCAATTACGATTAGAGGAGGAAGAACATAATGTAGTATTTGTTCATGTTGCACTAGTCGAGTATCTTAAAGTCACCGAGGAACTAAAAACTAAGCCTTTACAGCATAGTGTGCAAGAACTGAGAAGAATAGGGATACAGCCAGATATAATAATTGCGCGTTCCATAATATCTCTGGATGAGGAAACTAAGAAGAAAATAGCACTATTTACTAACGTTAAACCAGATTATATATTCTCTAATTACGATGTTGCAATGGCATATGAAGTACCTTTAGTATTAGAGAAACAAGAAATAGCTAAGAAAATCTTAGCAAAACTTAACTTGCCTTATAAGGATGCAGATTTACGTGACTGGATTCAATTTATAGATAATTTAAAGAGTGCTAATAAAGAAGTAAAAATAGCACTAGTAGGTAAATATACTAAACTGAAGGACAGTTATATAAGTATAAAAGAGGCGATATACCATGCAGCTTCTAAACTTAAACTAAAACCCGTGCTGATTTGGATAGAATCTACTGACATAGAAAATCAACCTGAAACATTAGAGAAACTAAAACAAGCAGATGGCATAATAGTCTTACCAGGTTTTGGCGCAAGAGGAGTTGAAGGAAAAATAAAGGCGATCCAATTAGCTAGAGAAAATAATATACCGTTCTTGGGAATATGTTACGGAATGCAGCTTGCAGTTGTAGAATACGCGAGGAATGTACTAGGATTAAAGGACGCTCATACCACTGAGGTTAATCCAAATACTCCACACCCAGTTATCACTCTACTCGATGAGCAGAAAAGAGTAGTTCAAATGGGAGGTACTATGAGATTGGGATCTCAAAAAATAATCATAAAAGAGGGTACATTAGCTTATACAATTTATGGCTCTACGATAGTACAAGAAAGGCATAGGCATAGATATGAGGTAAACCCAGAATATGTAGACTTATTACAAAAACACAAGTTAGTCATATCTGGTGTAAGTGAAAATGGACTAGTGGAAATAATAGAGCTTAAAGATCATAAATTCTTCTTAGGTCTTCAAGGCCATCCAGAATATAAAAGCAGACCCCTATCGCCATCACCCGTTTTCGTTAGCTTCCTTAAGGCTAGTGCTGGAATTTAGTAAGATTATAATTTTATCGTATTTAGGCTTGATAACTTTCTTTATACCTTTAACCCCATTTACATAAGTTATTTCTATGAGCCCCGCGTTTTCTAATTCAGCCACTTGAGTGCTCACATTTCCTTTTGTCATATGTAATACTTCACTTAATTCAGTTATTCCCATAGGTTCTTCAGATACTATTCTAAGAATATTTATTCTAGTTATTACACTTAACGCCCTAGCAATCTTCATTATCTCTTCTGGGTCTGAAACTGTTAACTCCACATACATATTGTTTTGGCTAAAATGTTTATAAAATGATAGGCGGAAGGGATAAGAACCCTTTTATATTAGTCATTTACAGATAATCAATTTGAGGAGGATTCCATCGTGCAAGCGAAAGTTGAAAACCCACTAAAGAGTCTTAAGACTGCTACAAACAAAGTAGTTCTAGTAAAACTAAAGAATGGTTCTGAATACATAGGTAGGTTAGAACAGAGTGACGGCACTATGAATTTAGTATTAAGGGATTGTGTTGAATTAAAGGAAGGTACAAGTGACCCAGTTGCTAAGTATGGTAGAGTACTAATAAGGGGTAGTAATATCCTTTTCATAAGCGTTGATTACGAGTCAATAATGGGAAAGGAGAAGTAAGTAATTTTATAAGAAAGACCAAAAGAGGATAGTGTATAATGAGGAACATAAATGTCCAATTAAGTCATTGGGCAAATCCAGATTTATTAGAAGTCGAATTAGCAGAAAGAAAAGGAACTGGGCACCCAGATTATATAGCCGATTCAGCATCTGAAGAAGCTAGTAGGAAATTATCGCTTTATTACCTTAAAAGATATGGCGTAATTCTCCATCATAATCTAGATAAAACACTAGTAGTAGGCGGACAAGCGTCACCTAGATTTAAAGGAGGAGAAGTCCTCCACCCAATATATATCATAGTAGCTGGTAGGGCTACTACAGAGGTAAAGACAGAACATGGCACAGAGAGTGTACCAGTAGGAACAATTATTATTGAGAGCGTAAAAGAATGGATAAGGGAAAATTTTAGGTACCTAGATCCAGAAAAACACGTGGTAGTAGATTATAAAATCGGCAAAGGCTCAGCTGATTTGGTGGGACTATTTGAAGCTGGTAAACAGGTACCATTATCTAACGATACAAGTTTTGGAGTAGGATTCTCTCCCTATTCCACATTAGAAAACCTAGTATATAATACCGAAAGGTTATTAAATTCTAAGGAAGTAAAGTCTAAAATACCAGAGATAGGAGAAGATGTCAAAGTAATGGGGTTAAGAAAAGGTAAAAGAATAGAATTAACGGTGGCAATGGCAATAATAAGCCAATTAATAGAGGACTTAAACCATTATCTTAGTGTAAAAGAAGAGGCAAAACAGAAAATCCTTGATTTAGCCAGTAAATTAGCACCAGATTATGATGTAGTAGTTCACATTAATACTGGAGATAAGATAGATAAAGGAATAGTGTACCTTACAGTTACTGGAACTTCAGCAGAACACGGAGATGATGGAATGACCGGGAGAGGAAATAGGGCATCTGGTTTAATTACGCCTATGAGGCCTATGTCATTAGAAGCAACTGCTGGAAAGAACCCCGTTAACCATGTAGGTAAAATATATAACGTGTTGGCTAATTTGATAGCCCAAAAAGTATCTAAAGAGGTTAAAGGAGTTAAGTCTGTGCAAGTTGAGGTTTTAGGACAAATAGGAAGGCCAATAGATGACCCACTAATAGCTAACGTACAAATAAGTACAGAAAACGGCCAGGTAACAAATGATATGAAAAGAGAAATAGAAGGAATTACTGATGAACTACTAAGCTCTGTAACTAAATTATCAGAGTTAATACTAGAGAATAAGGTCATACTTTTCTAAATCTTTGTTTACGATATTCCTCGAATAATCTCTTTAAATCTAACTTCTCTGATTCAGCTATTAATTTCTCTTTATATAGAATCTCTAAGTCTTTTAACGTAGTCGGCGATGTTATAATATATTCATCACCTATGAAATCAAAAATTATAGGATTTATTTTCTCACCTAATACTGATACCTCATCATTACTCAACTGTATAAAACTTGGAAGATCTTTTATCTTCAACACTACTAATTCAGATTTTGTAAGTAAATTTAGTATCTGAATAATTTTTTCTTTCTCCGATCTTTCTTTTTCCAATTCCCTTTTCAATTCATTTATGATTTTTCTATAATTTTCTATTTCTCTTTGCATTTCATAAATCTTTCTATCCTTTAAAATTTGAGTATTATTTTGTATCTTTATTTCCTCTATTCTTTTTTCTAATTCTAATTTTTCTATCATCAATTGTCTGATTTTTCGTTTTAGATATTCTATTTGGAATTTCAAATCGTTTAAAGTAGATTGGTCAACAATCTGCTGCTGAGAGGTTTGAGGCTTCTGTATTATAGTAGTTTGTTCATTTATTTGGTTTATCTCTTTCTCTATCTCTCTTTCTATGCATTCACTTACTGTACCACCATTTATTATACACCCTAAAATATTATCCTCATCTATCTCAATATCCATTCTTCTTAACGCTCCTTCAGCTTGCCTTAACTTATGCGAGATTTCATAATATGCTCTTAACGCTGCAGCAAGAGAGTCCCTAATGTGAGGATCATCAATCTTTATACCGTGAGCTTCTGAAAATTTTGTAGTTAAATCTACTTTCTCGTCCATCGATAATGATTTCTCTGGAATGAAGAGTTTACACTTTAACTGAGCAGCTACTTTCTTCACAGTATCTGGTACCGGATTTACATCAGTAGCTATTAACACTGGTTTACCATTTTCTCTTATAATATCTATTATATCTTCTCGGTCAATATTTCTCCTAGTAATTAGGTACACCGGATTACCATATAAGTCAATTACCGATATTCCTACTTCTATGCCAGGGTCAATTCCAACAATTACAGGCTTAAGGGATTTTCTACTATCTCCGAATTCGATTTTAGCTTTATATACCGGCCTTATTTCTACCCTTAGGTCATGTCCTTTCATTTTCTTTATTATTCCATACAAACTTTCTCTTGGTGCATAAACAGTAAAAACAGCACTCTCAATTCCATTCTTACTCCTCTTTACAATATAGTCATAATCAAAACCATGTAAATCTAATTCCTCTTTTATTCTCTTTACCGTTCTTAGAATTAACCCTCTTATATTCCTTTTATATCTATTACTACTCATCCCACCTGGTCCTAAAGCCCTTCCGCGTGAGATTATGATTTTTGTCTTCTTTTCTTTAAGTCTTATCGGTGTTCCTACACCTTTAATTGCTAATAATGCAGCTAAATATGCAGTCTTTAACGGCGTGGGTTTTCCTTGAACCTCTATTCCGTTAGTCTTCGCTACTTCTCTAATATCTTTAAACTCGCCATTGACATAAGTTACTTGTACTATTTCCATATTATCTGGCATTAAAGATAATACCTTTACTAATCTCCTCTCGTCTGGAGCCAATTCGAATACATTATCTAGCGCCAGGATGTCTGGTTTTATTTCCCATGTTAACCGTATTAATTTACTTAAGGATACAGACTCTTGCTTATCTATAATTTCTCCTTTCTCATTTAGTATTACAACTGAATATGTAGGAGAATGAACAGATAAAGGGCTTTTACCAGCTTCAATATCAGCTCCTATAACTTTCATAATTTCCCCTTAACGTATTCCAAGACCTTATCAATATCAGATTCGATACCATAATTTTTCTTGAAATATCTTAATATATTGCTTAAATCTCTTAATAAAAAGATTTCGTCATTGGACCATTGCGGCCAATCAATTATAAATAGTTGAGAGTGTTTGACTAAAATGTTGTACTCACTCAAATCTCCATGAATTAAGTTACAATTCGTATATGCAATCCTGATAGTCCCTAGTATTTCATTAAGGATTTGATTCGGATTATCAACTTTTGTCTTATATAATTCTACACCATCAATATATTCCATGGCAACTGCATTGTAAGCATACCCCAACGGTTTTGGCACGTTTGCAAAGTTGTTCTTGAGGCATGTTAAGGCGTTATACTCTTTCTTTGCGTTTTCTATGGTTATTCCTATCCAATCATTTTTTGAAACTGATCTTTTTCTCTTTATATGTCTATAACTTCTTCTCCCCACTCTATGGAATTTAATTACAATGGGTTCATCATTAAAATTGTATCCCAAATAGACACTACTTTCTTTACCTTCACCTATAATTATCCCTAATTTTTTAAGCACGTTATTAACATAAAGCTGTTTGATCGCGAGAACGTCTAAGCCAGAAAATGATATCCTATAAGCTAATTCCCCCAAAACTCTATTTTTTGAGACAAGCCTTAAGTTGTATAGTTTAAGTAGAGAGACTTGTAGTTCTTTATCCTCAAGGCCAGTAATCGAACTTAATTCGCTATACCTAACCCACTCATGTGTTTCAGCCTCTCTATATAATGTCTTTAGTATCTTGTAATCTAATGGGCCTATAAGAGAAGACTTTTCAGCTAGTGTTAAGCTAGGCATAATTTGTTATAAAATTATACTAAGAAGATTTATTCTTTTTCATCAGTATCCTAGATTTTCCAGGTAATGATCTGATCAAATCTTCTTTAAAAACCTTAAGGCCTTTAATATTGTTTTTTGAAGATAATTGCTTAATTATTTTGTCCGCAAGCTTACTTGGATCCTCATCCCCTGGAACAATAATGACGTAGTTGTCGGTCCTCGTTTTTACACTGTCTTCCGAGCCTACAAGGATCCTAAAATCTTGGCCGATTTCCAACCCAATAGCTAATTCTAACTTGACGTTCTTAATATAATTCTTCTTTCCGTAAATCATAAATGAACCCTTTTTGAGATATTCACCGCTTGGCGGAGATTTACTAACTTGACTCCCATAAACCCAGTAGATGTCGATAGAGGCCATACCCGCCTTCCAGGCTTTAGAATAACAAGCTGATATTACTGCAGCGTCTCTAATGTCATCCTCACTAGGTGTTAAACCATTCGTCTTCAAAATAGTAGCTGCTGCACCCTGAATATCTGCATGCAGAAAGATATCTTTATCCTCAAGTAATTTCCTTACTAAGCTTTCGTTCTGATCAACGTCTCTACCAGCAATTACTAGGAATCCATTACGAGTAAAACTCCAATGATATTTCTCGTACCATTCTTTCTTTCTAGTTGATAACTTAATCTCTTCTTTTCTTTCCTCAATCTGAACATTTAATTCAGACAATTTCTCCTTTAAACTTCTTAATGTTTCTTCTGCTTTTTTTGCCTTTTCCCTATATTCCTTAGCTATATCATAATATTTAGATGCGTTTTTATAAACATTTAATTTGGGATCTATTTCTATCTTAATATCATTTATCGCAACTGTGATAGGATTTTTTGTGTTCCCAGTACTTCTTATCTTATCCTCTATTAATTGGTAATTAGATATTATTAATTCGGCAATTTTTCTATTTAGTTCTTCATTTTTCCTATATTCCTCTAATTGCTCTTCTACTTCCTTTATTGTTTTTTCTATCTTCTTCTTTTCCTCTTCCAATTTCTTATCCATCTCGCTTTTTATCTCCACCTTTTCCTCTTCTGTAAAGTAATCGTCTAAAGCATCATTATATGAGGAATACTCTATACAATTATCAACTTTTACTGGCAAAACTGTAATACCTTTAAGTAAACATTTAGCGAAATCACCACTACTCACTCTATTAATAAACTCTTCAACCTTCCTCTTTGCAATCTCTAATTCATCCTTATTTTTCACACTTATCCCTAAAGCCTCAATTATTTCTTGTGGTAATCCTAAAATCCTACTTATATTTCCCTTACTTATTAGTTTCTCTATCTCAGAGGGTTGAAGTGAAGGGGACGGCGGTGGAGTGTACTGTAATCCAGCCTTTATTACTCTGTCTTTAAATTCCTTATATTCAGATGAGTACAATATCTTGTCATTCTGGTCAGTAATTACTAGTAATCCTCTAGGCAATAATTCTAAGTAAATTTTCTTTGAATCAGAGAGAGTGAATTTTACTATCCTTTCTTTTCCTAAAATTTCTACTTCTTTAATTATCCTATCCTTAAGTAACTCCCTAAGCAATATCACTTCTCCTATTGAGGATTTTTGCCTATCATATTTAGTGAAATGAATTCTCTTAGCTGGTTCTAGCACTAGAAGTCTGTAATCCCCGTGACAATATAACCTAAGCAAATATGTCCTTTCAGTACCTTCTACTTTAAATACATTATCAATTCTGCAACCTTCTATTATCTTCTTGTTTTCGGTAAGCCATGCAAGTAAATCTATATAAGACATACTAGTTTTTTTGTTCAACTTTTAAATCCCCTTTACCCATATTCTAGTCGTGGAAAAGGAGGATAAAATATTGTTTATCAGAGGTATAATGGGGGTAGTAGCTGGGGTCATATCTTATTTTCTAATTCCTAATGCTATCTTGGCACTTGTAGTTCCACTAATAATGTATGCTGTCTCAACTGTGTTTATATTACTTACAAGAACTGCTGAGTATACAAAGTGGGACGTATTTGGAAGAGGACTTCTCACTTTGTTTTTAGCTTGGTTTTTAATATTTGTAATACTTTATAATATGTAGGCATGATTAGAAGGAAATTCGTAGTAGATGCTATGTTAGGGAAATTAGCGAGATGGCTTAGAATTTTAGGTTATGATACATCCTATGACCCTAAATATGAGGACTGGAAAATTATTAAAATTGCAGAAGATGAAAAGAGGGTAATAATAACGAGGGATAGAGGACTTTGCCAGAGGGCAAAAAAGAGGGGTTTGGAGTGTTTTTACATAATTCCGGGGACTGAGATAGAGGATATGCTAGCAAGGCTCGCTTTAAAGTATAATCTAGATTTAACTTTAGATCCTAATTTCTCTAGATGCTCAGTTTGTAATGGTATATTAAGAAAAATTGATGATAACTTATGGGAATGTAGCAAGTGCGGAAAGAAATACTGGAAGGGAGCGCATTGGAGGACAATGGAGAATATACTTATTAGAGCTAAAAGCAAGATTAAAATTAATGAGCCTAGAACAGTTAGTAACAATACAAGAACTTGACGAAAACATAGGTAAAGATCTGGTAAAAATAGCCAGAGAGTCTATTTATCAAAAATTTGGATTAGCAAAGTTAGATTTGAATAAATATAATAACCCAATTCTTAACAAAAAAGGGTTAGCATTCGTTACTCTGGAAAAAATTTCTGGTAATACCACAACCCTGAGGGGATGCATAGGTTACGTTGAAGCGGTAGCACCACTTAAAGAGATCGTTTCTAAGGCTTCAGTAGCAGCAGCTTTTTCTGACCCGAGATTTCCGCCCTTAAGTAAACATGAAATAGATGAAATAATAATTGAAGTTACTGTGCTCACAAAGCCTCAAGAGATCAATGTTAATAACAGGTGGGATTTACCGAAGTATGTTAAGGTGGGCGAGGACGGACTTATAGTAGAATATGGTATTATGTATAGCGGATTATTATTACCGCAAGTGCCAATGGAGTATTGTTGGGATGAGGAAACTTTTTTAGCAGAGACTTGCATTAAAGCCGGTTTAGCACCAGATTGTTGGCTCAGTAATAAGGTTAAAATAAAGAAGTTTCAAGGTATAATATTCAGAGAAATTTCTCCAAATTCAGAAAATATACTTGTTTTAAGACCTAACCAAATTAAATGTAAAAAGGAGGAATTTTTGAATTTTCAGTAGTTACTTTTTTAATTGGCCATTTAAATGATAATAAGTAGCGTGGGAAAGAATGGAAGAAGAATTTGCAGAACTTTTCACAGATGAAGTTAAACAAGCATTACAAGATGCATTAAAGGATATGAAAAACCCCGTAGACATTTACGTATTTATCGATTCAAAAGACCCTCACTGTCATTATTGTGAAGTAACTAAGAAATTCATAGAATTTATGAGAGATTCCGCACCCAGTGATTCTAATGGTAGTTTAATCAAAGTCCACGTATTTGATAAATCTAACCCAAAACATTTAAATGAGTTTAAGGACTTTAGAGTTGAAAGAGTTCCCACAGTAGCTTTCATTAATGGAAACTTAAGGTGGACTGGAGCACCATTGGGTGAAGAAATAAGAGCTTTAGTAGAGACTACCGTAAGATTATCGTTAGGCGAAAGTGGATTAAGCCAGGAGACGGTAAAAGCAATAAAAGAGAAGTTAAGCGGTTTCGTAAAGATAGAAACAGTTGTAACACCTTCTTGTCCCTATTGTCCATATGCTGCTTTAATGGCTCACATGGTAGCTTACGAAGCATGTAAAGCGGGCAAATGCAATGTAATCTCTGATGTAGTTGAGGCTTACGAAAACCAAGATATAGCGGAGAAGTACCAGGTAATGTCAGTACCTACAGTAGCTATAAATGGTTCTGTAGAGTTCATAGGAGTACCTTATGAGGAGAACTTCATTAACTCAATACTTGAGAAGCAATCAGATAAGCCTATCTCATAACTCATTTTAGCAAAATTTTTTACTATACCAGTTGAACTTTTTTACAATGGTAAAGATTATTTCTATTAAATTATCAGATGACGAGTACAAATTACTAGAAGAGAGGGCCAAGAAGGAAGGCTACGTTTTATTATCAGAATACATAAGGGCTGTATTGCTCGGAGAGGAAAGCAATAACAGTACTCCTACAACTACTAAACTATCTGAAGATATATTATTACAAATAAGTAATAAGGTGGAGAAAAAACTAATGGATTATATTAATCCTTTTACTTCTCAAATAGAGGATTTAAAGAAAAAAATCGCTGAATTAACAGAAAAAATAGAGGAGCTTGAAGAAATTAAGAAAGGGCAAAAACAACAATCACCACAAGAAGAGACTAAGATTAAACGACAACAAGAAACTAAAACCAAAAAGACCGCTATAGATATCTTAAAAGAACAAGGCGCTGTGTACGAATCAGAACTAAAATTAAAAGATCCAGACGCTTTCTTTAATAAGCTAGAACATGAAGGGGCAAGAATAATATATACTGAGAGAGAAAGAATCGCCGTAGATCCTCAATTTTTAGATGAATTTAAGAAAAAAGTTCAAGAAATTCATACTTCTGACCAAGAAGAAGCAGCTAGTAAGCTGGATCCAAAACAAGCTAAGTTATTTAAGAAATTAGTTAGCGACGGGATAATTATCTTTGATGCGGAACTAAAAGGGTGGAAATCACTTATTTAAACTTTGGAACAGTAACGCCAGTTTGTCTCTGATATTTACCCTTATAGGGATGTTCTACTGGTGTTAATGTTCTGGCAAATATTAAGTGGAGGAACCTTGTCCCCCTCTTCAATTTTACTGGAAATGATGACCCCACCACTTCTATTGTTAATTGCCCCTCGAACCCAGCATCCACAATAGTTGGCGGGATAAATAACCCCAGCCTTGCAAATGATGAGCGTAGGTTTACGAATGCCATTATGTCGTTTGGGAGTTTAATGTATTCCTCAGTGACTAGGAGTACGTGTTCGTAAGGGTGTATAATGAACTCATCTCCTTTCTCTATTTTGAAGAAGGAGTAATCGGGGTTATCTGGGTCAAAGACTTTATCCGTATTTATAAACCTAGCTATTTCTTCGCCAACCCTTAAATCTACACCGTTCTCCCTTATAGTGTCTTCTTTTAATGGGTCAATTATTATCCAACCCTTTTCCAAGTAATACTTTAAATCACGGTCTCCTAATATCATGAGAAAATATTCTCCTCATTACTCTTATTTATTAAACAGCACATAATACTAAGTCAGAGTAACTCTGATTCTTCACCTTTTCCGGCTTGCCGGGTTGTCATCATCCTTTTTTACTATTGTTTAATAATATTTATTTATGGAGTTTAAACTAATTGCCGACTACTTTGATAAGCTAGAAAAAATTAGTTCAAGAATTCAATTAACTGCGTTACTAACAGATTTATTCAAAAAATCCGATAAAAATGTGATAGATAAGGTTGTTTACATTATTCAAGGTAAATTATGGCCAGACTTCTTAGGTAATCCAGAAATCGGAATAGGGGAAAAGTTAATGATAAAGGCCATTTCAATTGCAACTAACGTAAAGGAGGACATAGTCGAAAACCAACTAAAAGTCCTTGGGGACTTAGGTGATGTAGTAACAAAACTTAAACAAACTTCGTCTAAATCTGGTTCAATATTTTCGTTTCTAGGAACGTCTAATAAGGAAGGATTAACTGTTGAGGAAGTTTATGATTCCCTAACTAAAATTGCAATGGCCGAGGGAGAAGGTAGTAGAGATATTAAAATCAGATCTTTAGCTGGGTTATTAAAAAAGGCCACACCGTTAGAAGCTAAGTATATCATTAGGTTTATCGACGGTAGGCTAAGAGTAGGAATTGGTGACGCAACAATATTAGATGCTCTAGCAATAGCTTTCGGAGGAGGTGCTACTGCTAGGCCTTTAGTAGAAAGGGCATATAACTTACGTGCAGACTTAGGTAATATTGCTAAAATATTGGCCGAACAAGGAATAGAAGCTATAAAGAACATAAAGCCAGAAGTGGGAATCCCAATTAGACCAATGCTAGCCGAGCGTTTAAACGACCCCACAGAAATTTTAGCAAAGGTTGGTGGGACTGCTTTAGTTGATTATAAATATGATGGTGAGAGAGCACAGATTCATAAAAAGGGTGAGAAGGTATTTATATTCTCTAGAAGATTAGAGAATATAAGTAAACAATACCCAGACGTAGTTGAGTATGTAAAGGATTATATAAATGCTAACGAGGTCATAATCGAAGGAGAAATAGTAGCCATAGATCCTGAAAGCGGTGAAATCAGACCTTTTCAAGAATTAATGCACAGAAAAAGGAAGAACGATATAAATGAAGCGATAAAGGAATACCCCGTAAATGTCTACTTATTTGATTTGATGTACTATGAGGGTGAAGATTATACTGTAAAACCCCTACCTGAGAGGAGGAAAAAACTAGAAGAAATAATAAAAGCTAACGATAAATTACATATCGCACATCACATTTATACTAATAACGTTAAAGAACTCACGGACTATTTCTACCAAGCTATCTCTGAAGGTGCTGAAGGAGTTATGGTTAAATCAGTATCTAAAGATTCTATTTACCAGGCAGGTGCTAGAGGATTTCTATGGATAAAACTAAAGAGAGATTACCAGAGCGAAATGGCGGACAGTGTTGACCTAGTGGTTGTAGGAGCTTTTTATGGCAGAGGTAAGAGAGGAGGAAAGCTAAGCTCATTATTAATGGCAGCCTATGACCCAGACACTGATACTTTCTATACCGTGTGTAAGGTAGCGTCTGGTTTTAGTGATGAGGAACTTGATGAATTGCAGAAAAAACTCATGGAAATAAGAACACCACTAAAAGACCCAAGAGTTATATCCGAAATGGAACCAGATATTTGGGTACAGCCTAAGTATGTTGCTGAAATAATTGGTGCGGAAATAACATTATCACCACAGCATACTTGTTGTAAAGGTGAAGTTAGCAAGGACGCTGGCTTATCTATAAGATTCCCGAGATTTATAAGATGGAGAGACGATAAAAGCGTTGAGGACGCAACAACTCCACATGAGATTTTGGAAATGTATAAGATGAAGCTACATAAGAAAGAAGAAAGCCAGGAGAGTGAAACTGCGTAAAGGCGTTGCGTACTATTTAACTAAACTTCAAATACTATTAACGTAATTTTTATTTTGTGTTTTTAATAACTGAAAGACATGCAATACTTTTAGGTAAAAATTTCACTGTAGATGGTCATGAGAGAAGGCTATTTAGGGTTGTAACACATTTTCATTCAGATCATGTTATTGATATTGAAAAAAGCCTTAGGGAGTGCAGTAGTATTATAGGAACGCCAATTACCTTGGATTCCATGAACGTATTAGGATATACCGTACCCAAACATAAGAGGCTGGATTTAGAATATAGTACACAAGTAGAACTACTTGGTGAAAAAATAGTTTTAGAAAAGGCTGACCATATTATGGGGGCCTCACAAGTGATAGTAAAAAGCGATGACTTAACTTTAGCATATACTGGGGATTTCAAGAATCCGGGTAAAACTACTCCCATAATAAATTCTGATGTCTTAGTAATAGATGTAACTTACGGAAGTCCAAACCACATAAGGCCTTATAAGAATGAAGCGGAAATGTTATTTACTGATTATATCGCAGATGCTCTAATTAAAGGCCCAGTAGTAATTTATGCGTATTATGGTAAATTACAAGAGGTTATGAAGATACTTAGAGGAAATGGAGTTATTGCACCTTTTATAGTAGATGGAAAGGTTGAAGAATTAACTAAGATTGCGATAAAATACGGAGAGAAAATAACCGATGTTTTCAGCAAAAATAGTAAGGAAGGAAAAGAAATTATAAAGGATTCTTGGTATGTAGAATTTAAACATGCCAGTAGCTTCAAAAATAGGGACAAGTTACATTTTAACTTCCTTTTAGATGGCTGGACTATAAAAGAATTCATAAAAAGGATAGATGAAAAATCGTATATTCTCGGTATAAGTAGCCATGCTGACTTCGAGGATATAATCTATTACGTTGAAAATTCAACGGCTGATATAATAGTACCAGACGCAAGTAGAAGTAAATATGCTTTTGAATTCGCAGAATATATGAAAAAGATAGATAGCAAAAAGAAAGTTATGGTTATGCCTAGTTCATATTACTAAATTCTCGTTAATTAATCTATTTTCTCTAAATCTTTCTGGGGAAAAAACTTTGACCTCTTCAGATATAATACCATCAACTATTAGATCAGCCATTAGTTTGCCAGAATAAGGGGAAAACATCATACCATGCCCACTATACCCAGCATCTATATAGAGACCTTCTGGCCATTCATTATAATAACCCATAATATGAGAGCTATCCGGAGTCATTTCGTAATATCCACTCCATCCTCTTAAAATACCGATTCCCTCAATATCTTTAACTAAAGACTTAATAGCTTTAGAAAATCTCACAATTTCATTAAATGAATTTGAAAACGGTAGAAACCCCCTTTCTCTTTCATAACTCATACCACCAATTATCTCGCCTTTAAGAGTTTGAGAAAAATATACTCCATCACTCTCATCTATTACTAAAGGCTTTATCATAAACTTAATTGGCTCAGTTATGAATATCTCTTTCTTTTCCGGGTATATAGGGACTTCTAAAACGTTAGATCTCTTTAAGATCTCATTACTCCACGCTCCAGCTGTTATAACTACTGTATCCCCACTTATAATAGACCCGGTAGATAGTTTTACGCCCTTAACTTTACCGCTCTCTACAACTACCTTTTCTACTGTGTCAAATATAAACTTATAGCCTTTAGTCTCGATATAGTAACTATAAAGCAAATAATCATGATGAAATGCACCATCTTGAGGTGCTAAATAGCAATCAGAGTCTATATTTAGAAAATAAAAATCCCTACAATTAACAAATTTTCCTCCTATTCCAAAACCTTTCCATAAAGAATCTAAACTGGATAAAACCTTATAGTTTTTCTCATCCTTTAAGACCCATAAATAACCGGATTTGTAGACGAAAGAATTTAAGGGCAGTTCTTTAGCTTGCTCAAGTAAATAAGGAATAGCCTTCAACGCAAAATTAATGTTCTCTTTGCTTTTAAAATGATACCTAAAACGGGCAGCATTTCTACTGCTCGAACCATATCCTATTCTTTTCATTTCAATAATCGTAACGTCGTTAATCCCTTTCTTTTTTAGATGATATGCTAAACTTAAACCGTGAGCACCAGCACCAACTATTATAATCATATTATCACCGGATAGAGAGGAGATCTATATGATATCAGTTTATGAGATTTAATGAGATCTCCTAGACTTGCAGTACATGCTTTTCCTTGGCACTCCCCAGTACCTAAACCGGTTAATCTTTTAATATCTTCAATAGTTGCGTCATTTACTAGTGACATCGCATATTTTATGTCGTCAAGATATACCTCCTCACATTCACAAACTATTCCGCCCTTTCCATAATAGTATGGAGAGAACGAAAAAGTAGTAGAAACCTGATCTCCCTTTAATAGTTTTAAAAACTCATCAACTCTCTCACCCTTACTGGCTTTACCACTTAGATAACTCAAGTATTCATCAATTATACCTCTCATTCCACCCGTAACATAAGTATTGCCACTTCTTCCTACCTCATCAGTATAAGGAACATATATGTGATATTCTTCTGAGTAAATGTAATCTAAACCTAAATTGTATGTAACTTCTATTCTGGGTTGTTTAGCTACAGAGAATACTATTAGTTTAGCCTCAATAACATCTCCGTTATTTGTGGTAATTATTATTTTATCCCCATTCCTTTTTACGTCTTCAATTAAAGCATTAATAGTTTCTATCCCTCTTTCATTTAATATTTCATTATAAAACTTAGATATTAAAAGAGGGACTCCTTTAGGGTGTAAAATAATAGCATTTTGAGTATTTAATGCTGTCTTAACTGCTAGATCATTAAAACCTAAGACAACTACTTTTGAATTTTTATAACTATTTTTAAGTCTTTTTAAGAAGAATTCTCTCGAGACTATTCCGGGAAGTGTATTATTTTTAAAAAACGGCTTTAACGTCCTACCACCGGCAGAAATAACGATTTCTTCTGCATTAACTAAAAGGAATTTATTACTTAATTCAAATAGTAAGCCCTCATCGAATTTACCGATAAATAAACCGTTTATAATTCTGTTACTATTCTGTTTAATTTCATCTTTTAATACCCTTACTAATTCAACCTTCTTAACATAAGCTGAAGGACTATCATCGTATATTATGTCACCTAAAATATCAAATCCTATGGCTAATGAGCCTTGAGCTATACTAGCTATAGCTGAAGTTCCAGCCCCTATAATGAGCCTTTTCACATTTATTTTCTCAATATTTTTATCAGTAGATTTCTTGTATTTTGAAGGTAATTTTTGGAATTGGGGAAGTAATTGTAAAATAAAGGGATTTCTTAAAAGTTTATTCTCATGGAGAAGTCTTTGTGACAGTCTTATGTGAAAATTAGATTCAAAGGAGGAATTAAAAGCATAAATCCTTTCCCCTCTTTCATTAATTTGAATAACATAAGGCATTCCGTATTCGTCATAGCTTAAGCCTAATAAACTCCTACTTTTTTTGCCTATTACTGTCGGAATACTCATACGCCTTTATCAAATCATATATTGGTGCCCCTTCCATTTTAACACTATTTATATTGTATAATTTTAATATTGTAGGTGCTACATCAATTATTCTAGCGTTTATTGGTTTACTTCTCTTTAATTTTAAGTCTTTGAAATATACTATGATTATCCCATATAAGTCATCACGCCTGAAGTATCCATGCTCACCTGTCACAGTTTTATATGGTATTACTTCCTCTATAGTATCTAAATCCTTCTTTACAGCACCGCTTATACCATAAAGATATTTTATACCCATGATCTTTATGTCACCTTCTCTATCCCCAGCCGGGGTTTCACTTGCAAATATAGATGTAAATATTTTTTCTCCGTTATCAGTGAAATCCTCTAGGTGTTTAAGTATATATCTTATAAGTTTTGGAAACTCTTTATTGGTTACAATCCCCTTTTCTTCTCTCCCCTTCAAATTAATCCTTATTAACCCACCACCACCATAGAACGCTTTAGTCTTAGACCAATCTATTTCATTGTTATCATTAAGTTTTAGAAGATTAATTTTTTCTAAGAACTTGTTAATAAAGACACGTTTTTTTATCTTTTCTATTCCGTGATCTGAAACAATAAATACAACATCTGCGAAATGTAACTGTGATCTTATAAACTCATCAGCCATTAGATAACCATCAATTATATATTTTAAAGACTTCTCATCATTTATGCCATAAAGCAAATGCTGTAAATTGTCTACTATTGGTAAATATGTAATAGCAAAATCCCAAGCTGTCTTTTCTAGCATGAACTTCACATAATTTGAAAAGAAGCTATAAGTTAAATTGACAGTCTTTATATACTCTTCAAAATCTATTATACCCTTGTTTAAAGAGAGATAATCTCCATCCGTTAACATACCATATTTTAAAGACACTTCATTCCATACTTGCTCTATTAATTTCTCATTGTTTCCCCATTTCTTATTATTATAACTTATTGGAGCAACGTAAATGTCATCTTTTCTCGCATGAAGAAAGGTAACTCCTAAAATTTCCTCTTTACCGCATCTTGCAGACACCAAAATAGGATTACTCCATTCATTTACAGTCAGTTTTATTTCCTCTTCACCATTTGATGAAGGATAAAAGATCCGATATTCATCAGAGTTTTCTTTTTCCACTAACCACGTTTTTCCAAAAAGCTTATTTTCACCAACTTTTATCGCTTTCCCTTCACTACATTTCTTAATCTTACTTTTATAAGGATCAAAGAGAATCAAATTACTTAACTTCCATTTGTCTGGTAATGCTTGAGGATAAGAAGTTACAACAACTGAAAATCCACTCTTAGCCAAATAAGCCCATAAAGGTTCACTCTTCAAAGCATCACTGGTATAAGCAGAAATATTATTTGATAAAGATTTTCCTCTTACAAAAATTTTAGGCGCTACAACACCGTTAGTTTTAGGAGAATTTCCAGTTATTAAAGAAGCAAGAGCGACTGGAGTTAGTGCGGGAAATACTGACTCTAGCCTACCATAAAATCCCTCTTTAATCAGAGAATTAATAGTAGGTAATTTATCTTTGATTTTTTCAATTAAGCTATATGCCATTCCATCTATTACTATCAGTAGTGTCCTCAAATCTTATCCCTAATCCTTGATCTTTACCTTGTTCTCAATTTCACTCTTTACGTTTTTAGGCATGATCATATTTACATGAAAGCGTCTTAGCTTATTATCTTCTAATATTATCGTAAACTCAAAGAATCCTTCATTGTTTTCAAACTTACCATAAATATCATATTTATCTTTAAATGTTTGAATAAATTTTATCTCTAAAGAATTTTCCTTAATGTTCCCTATTCTCTCTCTCAAGATTTTCAAAATAACTTCTCTTATATTAGTCTCATCCATTATAATCCCTCATAAGGCTACTTAATAATTTTAAAATTCCTTCCATATCATGTTGTTTAGCTTCATATAAATTATTAACTCCCTTTAAAGCCTTACTCGCAATGGGGCCTATACTTATAACTTTAACACAAGGCTTTAAATGATCTTTAATCAACGATCCAATAGATGAACTAGTGACAATAACATAATCTATTTCACAATTTTCAAGAATTTTTATAACAGTATCTAAATTATGTTTAATTAATTCCAATTCGTAATCAGCTATTTGAGTAACTCCCAATAAATCTGAAATGCCTTCCTTGCTCCTCACAACTAAAATATTTTTTATTCCATCTTTTATCATTTTATCTACCATATTATTCACGGTGTATTCTTCTGGGACTATTGGGTTAAACCCTAGATCGGATAATAATTTAGCAGTAGAACTACCTACCGCATATATTTTCTTACCTTTGATCTTATCAAAGTCTTTAAAACATTTAACTGCATTAACGCTGGCAAAGCCTATGCCATCAAAACTTTCAGGCAAGTAGTACTCGATACATCTAATCTTAAAAAGCGGTAAATTTATGACCTCAACGCCATTGATTCTAGGAACTTCTGAGCCTTCCGGTCTAAGGAACAATACCTTCATTTTTCATCTCCTTTAACAAATCCTTGCCTAATCTAGTTCCTACCTCATTAGGAAAACCTTTATAGTAACCAGAAACAGTTAATTTCTTCTTACCATCAGAGTATGTAATAATACCATAAAATTCATTTTCATCGATCTTTTCCACAAGTACACCTACTGGCGAATGACAACCCCCACCAACAACACTTATAGCTGACCTTTCTGCAATAGCTTCTTCAAAAGTATGCTCGTCGTTTATCTCACTCAAAACCTTTTTCAGCTCGTAATTATCATTTTTACCAACTACTGCTATAATGCCTTGATTTGCTTCTGGGGTTATTAGTAAGGGATCTAACCTAAAATAACTCACATGAAGCCCTAATCTGATAATCGAAGCCTCTGCTAGCACTATAGCATTATACTCACCTTTAAGATACTTATTTATACGTGTGTCTACGTTACCCCTTAGATCTTTTATAATTAAATCCTTCCTATAGAAAGATATGAGATTTTTTCTTCTAATGCTACTTGTACCTATAATGCTTTTAGTTTCTGTATCAAAAAGATTTTTATTAGAGATAAATACATCGTAAGGGGGATCTCTCGGAAGGACAGCAAGGATCTCTAACCCTTTAGGTAATTCACTTAATAAATCTTTCATACTATGAACAGCGAGGTCTGCTCTATTTTGAATTACGTACTCGTTAACTTCTTTTTCAAATACACCCTTACCCAATTCACTTAATGGTTTGTTTTGAAATAAGTCAGCCTTAGTCTTTACCTCAATAAATTCAGTTTCTAATCCAAATTTCTTTAGCCTCTCCTCTACTTTCGTCACTTGAATTCGGCTTAACTTACTTCCTCTTGCAGCAATTCTAACTTTCATAATTCACTTACCACTTTTCTCAGTTTCTCCAATGTAATATTAACTATCTCATCATTATGAGAATAGGATGTAAATATTGTCTCATACTGACTAGGAGGTATGAAAACTCCTTCTTTAAGTAGTTGCTCATGAAGTTTAATATAGTACTCTTTATTTGCCAATTTAGCTTGGCTAGCATTCTTAACCTCCTTAACACCAACAAAAACTTGAAACATACTTGCTATACTATTTAGTGTATATTGAACATCTTTTCCTTCAAGCAATTTACTTAACTCTTGAACAATTTCTCTGCTAGCTTTATTAGCAATATCTATTACATTTTCCCTTTCTAATACTTCAATTGTAGCCAGGCCCGCGGTCATTGATACTGGATTTGCGTTAAATGTACCGGCATTGAAAACCTTACCTGCGGGTGTCAGATTATCTAAAATCTCTTTTTTGCCAGCTACTGCACCAATTGGAAAACCTCCACCAATTATCTTACCTAACGTAGTAAGATCCGGAATTACTTTAAAATAACCTTGAGCCCCACTTAAGCTCACTCTAAATCCGGTTATAACTTCATCAAAAATTAGTAATGAACCGTAATCTCTCGTAAGTTCCCTTAAACCTTCTAAAAAGCCTTTTTCTGGTAAAATGACACCCATATTGCCCATTACAGGCTCGACTATAACACCGGCAATATCTTCCTTACGTAAAAACTTTTCAACGCAATAGAGATCATTATATTCACACACTACGACAGTATTCAGAATTGTAGACGGAACACCCGCGGAAGTAGAAACATTGTATTCACTTGCAGCACTCCCAGCTTCAATTAAGCCATAATCGTGAGCACCATGATAATTACCACTAAACTTCAATATTTTGTCCCTATTAGTATAACCTCTGGCTAACCTTAATGCTAACATAGTAGCCTCTGTCCCGCTATTTACGAATCTAATCTTTTCAGCTGAAGGTATATGAGACCTAATCTTTTCAGCTAGTTTAATCTCCACTGGACTTGGTGTTCCATAAAGCCAACCATTCTCTAGCTGTTCAATTACCCTATTCATCACATACTCATTTCTGTGTCCTAAAATTAACGGACCATACCCTAACACATAATCTATTAACTCTTTACCGTCAGCAGTATATAGATAAGCCCCTTTAGCTTTAACGACATAAAAGGGGTAGGGCTTTACCGCGGCTCTAACTGGACTGTTTACTCCTCCAGCAAAAAGTGTTAGAGCCTCTTTCCAGTACTGCTCACTCAAAATGGCACACCTTCTTTTAACCAGTCTGCTAACTGATTTGCATAATAAGTTATTATTATATCCGCACCAGCCCTCTTGATTGCTGTAGTAATCTCAAGAACTGCAATCTTTTCGTTAATCCATCCATTAAGTGCTGCAGCTTTAATCATACTATATTCCCCACTCACGTGATAAGCAGCTAATGGATACTCTGGGAAGTATGTTTTCACAAGCCTTATAATATCCAAATAAGTATGAGCCGGTTTAACCATTAAAATATCTGCACCTTCTTCAATATCCAATCTTGCCTCTTTAATAGCCTCATAACTATTTCTGGGGTCCATTTGGTAACCCCTTCTATCACCGAATGCAGGTTTAGAGTACGCTGCTTCTCTAAATGGAGAATAAAAAGTGGAAGCATACTTAACACTGTAAGACATTATTCCTATATCCTTAAAACCAGCTTCATCTAGTGCCCTCCTTATAGCCCCAACTACACCATCCATCATAGATGAGGGGGCAATGATATCTGCACCAGCCTCTGCTTGACTAACAGCTATTTTAGCGTGAACTACTAAACTCTCATCATTATCCACACAATATTTTCCGTCTTTTTGAATAACTATACCACAATGCCCATGAGAAGTATATTCATCCGTGCACTCATCGGTTATTAACAGTATTTTATCACCAAATGTTCCTCTTAGCAATCTTAAAGCCCTTTGAATTACCCCATCTTTTGCATACGCTGAAGAGGCAAAATCGTCTTTATAGTCGGGAATTCCAAAAAGAATAAAAGACCTTATACCCTTTTCGTACGACGCTTCAACATATTTTATTAAATGATCATTAAGAGGATATCTGTAAACACCTGGCATGCTTTCAATTTTTTCGGGTTCATTAATACCCATTTTAACAAATATTGGGAGAACAAGGTTATTGGTAGATAATGATGTCTGTGCTACTAAATCCCTTATTATCTTATTACTCCTTAGTCTCCTTGGCCTTAAGGTCGGAAAGTTCACCATCACCAAACACCTTTACTATATAATCTAAGTACTCGTAATTATTACGGTTTCTTCTTATCTCATTAAATAAAGGAGAGAATATCTTTTTAATCAAAGAATTACCCATCTTATGTAAAACTTCCTTAATATAATCTTCATCTGTGCTTTGCTTTGTTAACTCTTTATAGGCTTCATCTATCTCTTCTTCTAATATCCTTTCAACTCTGCTCATAACCCTAGAAATTATACGATTAACGTTGAAACTTTCTACATCTTTTTCAAACTTCTCTAAACTTGATAGTATCAAATCATTAACCTTATTTATTTCTTCTCTTTTCTTTTCTACTACCAGATTTGATAATGCCTTCAAATCTTCAAGTGTGATTGTATTATTACCCTCTACTATCTGAGGGACTGATAAGTCTATTACTAATTTTGGTTTTTCAAGTTTTACTTTCTTATCATAATAGATAGCCACAAAGACTAAATCATACTCATTGACTTCATCGAAATTGAGTACTTTAGCTTTAAACCCGTATTTATTAGCTAGATTTAACGCCTTCTCATAGGTTCTATTAAATATAGTAACATCATCAGCACCCTCGTTTTTAAGCATTAAAGCTAATTTACTACCTATTTCTCCTGCACCAACTATAGCAATTTTCACACCTTTCAAAGAACCGAATCTCTTTACAGCGTAATCTATAGCCAAAGCGTAAACTCCAGTTTTGCCCCTAGAAATTTGAGTCTTTAGCCTAACCTCTCTACCTACTTTTAACGCTTCATTAAATAAGAAATCTAGTGCTTGCCCCGATAAATTTAATTTCTTACATTTTCCTAATGATTCTCTAATTTGACCTAAAATTTCATATTCTCCGATTGCTAAAGAATCAATTCCAGAGGATACTTCAAACAAATGTTTAATAGCATCTCTTCCGTGTAATATTATTGCTTCATTAGAAATAGGCTTCTTATGAGCATTATCAAGCCTTTTCAAAAATCGTTCTAACTCTTCTTGTGTTGAATATAGATATGCTTCTACTCTATTACATGTTTGAATTACACATAGCTCAACTCCATCTTCTTTTAATAGTTTTAACTCTTCATCAGCAATATAATGCTCATATAACTTGCTTATACCAACAGTTTTATAAGTATAGACAATTGCATGATAATTATTAATATTTAAAATCTCATTTGGTATAGCCATTTATGATCTCCTCCGCCCTTTTTAAAGCTAAATCTAGGTTATTAGAGTAAATATACTGAGAAAAAATCTTGTCATTAAATATTGTTAAATACATTGAATGTCTTATTTTCGGATCATTTATTTTATTCTTTAGAATAGCTTTTACATCTCCCATAACTCTTACTAAATTCTTTACGTCAGTCGTAATAACTTTCTCTCTTATCATGTTTAAAATAAGCTCAGCCACTAAACTTGATTTACCAAAAGTAGTTACTGCTATACCGAAATCTTCATCCTCATAGTATATGGGTAAAATAAATGAAGATAAATTAGCATCTAACGTGTTGTTACATAATTTCCCCAATGACCTGGCCATCTCACATATCTGATTGTTAATTTTAACGTTATTAGTACACGCAAAAATTAAATCGAATTGTGATAGGAATTCTTTATTTAATTCTTTGGCATCAGACTTCATAGTCTTGATATTTAAAGAGTCTTTCAGACTTTCCAACTCCTTGGAAAACTCTAAACTTATTACAGTAACATCAGCTCCAGCTTTAGCTAATTTTATCGCTCTTCTACTTCCTACCAGCCCCCCACCCACTACTAGCACTTTTAATCCTTTTACGTTAATAAATATCGGTAAGTAATTGGATGAGTTTGTCACTACTAATATTATTATTCTATTAAATTTAAACTCAACTAACCTTGTTTAAAACCATTGATCTAATCCCGTTTGCCTTTCCGCTCCTTTAGCTTCTCTTTTTGACTTCTTCAACCTCTCTATAGCGTTTCTTACTCTTTCTTCATTAAAATCGTGAGTTTTAACTAGTAGCTCTATTATTCCTTTCTCATCACAATCTTTAAGCTCTAATGGTTCTTTTGGCTCTATTACATTTGGTTTTAAAAATAAATTCCTTATCTCATCTATATTAAACGTAATTTTCTGTTTCGATATTTCACCTTTTTCTACTGCATTTTCTATTTTACCATAACGTTTAATTAACCTATAAGCGGTTTTTATACCTACTCCTTTTACACCGTCTGGATTATAGTCTGTGCCAATAAGTATTGCAATATCAATCAGTTGTTCTCTTGTTATTCCTAACTTTTTAAGCAACTGATCAAGTTCAATTATTTCCGGTTTAATTTCGACATACACGTCCTTTCCCGGTAACTTCCTCTTCCCAGTTAATGTTAAGTTTCTTACGAGTCTTTTAGCTCCAAAAAGTAATGAGTCATAATCTTGACTTCCAGCAGCCCAGCTTAAACCTAAGGAGTTAACATATGCTGCTTCTGCCTCACCTTCTCCAGGAGCTTGTATAGTTGGAATTCCCATTAAATCAAGTAACTCCTTACTCTCCTTAGCCATCTCATTAGTTAACCTAATGGCCATCTGAGAGTACTTTCTTAACTCTTTTACTTCAGCTCCTTCCTCTTTAATTTTCTCTAATTTCTTTTCAGCTTCCTCTTTAATCTTTCTTCTTCTCTCTAATTCTTCTGCTTTTTGCTCTGGCGGTTTCCCATCAAAGACAAAAATTGGAATAACGCCCTCCTCCAGAATAGCTATTGTTCTATAGAAGAGGCCATTAAGATGGCTAGTCACTCTCCCTTGAGAATCCATTAAAGGAGTTCCATCTGGTTGCCTTATTGCTGCAAGAAATTGATACAATGCATTATAGGCATCAATACTAATTTTTTTACCTTTCAGCTCAGTGAAACTAGCTTCCCGCTTAACTTCAGCAACTAAGTCAGCTAAATCTACTCCGATTCCTTCTCACCTATATAAGTAATCATTCTAACGTTCTCCTTTATTAACGTAACTGTAATATAACCCCTCATCTCAAGCTTCATTAACGCTTTCAAAAAATCAGAAAAAGGAATTTCATAATCTACTACTTTTTTCACTTCATTATATAAGTCCTGATCAGTTATTGGAGCATTTCTCTTTCTTAATCTCTCTAAAATAATGTAATGTAATGGAAGCTCTCTCCACATCTTTTTCACGTAAAGGTGCTAGGCTTCAAATTGGCCCTAGGTAGTTGCTGCCTTGCCTTCTCTACCCAACTCTGATAAAACTGAATCATATCAGCAGTCACTGATGGTTTTGCTTTCTTTAACGCAAACTCAAAGTGCTTCTTTTCTACTAATACTCCCTTTCCGTTCATACACTCTTTAATCACCTTATCTTTACACTCAGTATCAAATTTCTTACAACTTTCGTCCGCTTTCTTCATACAATCGGTCATCTGCTCTCTTATAGCCCTTAAAGTAGCCTCTCGTACTAATGCGGCTAAGTCTGCTCCAGTATATCCTTCAGTTTTTTCAGCAATTTCCTCTAAGGAAACGTCTTCCGCTAAAGGAACACTCCTAGTATGAACCTTTAAAATCTCAACCCTAGCACCCTTATCCGGTGGGGGAACGTAAATAAGCCTATCAAACCTACCGGGCCTAAGCAAAGCAGGATCCAAAATATCCGGCCTATTAGTAGCAGCAATAACAACCACGTTCTCTAATTTCTCAATTCCATCCATTTCAGCAAGTAATTGATTTACAATCCTTTCAGTAACTCCACTGTCTACAGATAATCCTCTCATTGGTGCTATTGCGTCTATTTCGTCAAAGAATATTACTGTTGGTGCTGCTTGCCTAGCCTTTCTGAAAATCTCCCTAATTGCCTTCTCACTCTCACCAACCCACTTGGACAAAATCTCCGGGCCACGAACAGCAATAAAATTAGCCCCACTCTCAGTAGCAACAGCCTTAGCAAGCATAGTCTTACCAGTACCAGGAGGACCAAACAACAAAATACCCTTAGGCGGTTCAATTCCTACTGTTTCATATACTTCTCTGTATTTTAATGGGTATTCTACGACCTCTCTTAATTCTTCTTTAACTTCTTCCAATCCACCAATATCTCCCCAATGAACTTCTGGTACTTCAACATAAATCTCTCTCAACCCGCTAGGAACTATGTCCTTGAATGCCTTCAAGAAATCATCCATGTTAACTTCCATTTTTTCTAGTATTTCTGGAGGAATCTTATCTTGGCTTAAATCTATCATTTGCAAATATCTCCTTAATGCATTCATAGCCGCCTCTCTAACTAACGCAGCTAAATCAGCACCAGTATATCCATGTGTCATATCTGCAAGTTTTTGTAAATCTACATCTTTTGCTAACGGCATACTCCTAGTATGAATCTGCAAAATCTCTAATCTTCCTTGTTTATCTGGAAGAGGTATTTCAATTTCTCTATCAAATCTTCCTGGTCTGCGTAATGCTGGATCTACTGCATTAGGCCTATTCGTTGCTGCAATAACTATCACATTTCCCCTACTTTCCAAACCGTCCATTAATGTTAGCAATTGTGCGACTACCCTTCTCTCAACCTCTCCTATAACTTCATCCCTCTTAGGTGCTATTGCATCAATCTCATCTATGAAAATTATGGCAGGTGCGTGTTTCTTTGCATCTTCAAATATTTCTCTTAGCCTCTGTTCACTTTCACCATAAAACTTACTCATTATTTCTGGGCCATTGATCGAGGTGAAATACGCTTCTGTCTCATTAGCTACAGCTTTAGCTAATAATGTCTTACCCACACCAGGCGGTCCATAAAGTAAGATCCCTTTAGGTGGTTCTATGCCTAATCTCTTAAATAACTCTGGATGTTTTAACGGTAATTCTACTAATTCTCTAATTTTCTGTATAATATGTTTCATTCCACCTATATCCTCATAAGTTACCCTAGGATATTTAGCTTGTTCAAATGGTTTTTCTGAAATCGTTATACTTGTCTCATCTGAGACAATGACTATACCCTGAGGTCTTACCTGGACTACCGTAAACGGAATTGCTTGACCCAAGACTGGGATTAAAACCGTGTCCCCTTCAACCAATGGGGTATCTTTTAATTTCTTCTTTACATAAGATATGAACCCCGGATCAACTGTTATTGAGAAGTTTGATGGGGCCAATTTGACACTTGTAGCCACTTTAGGATAGGCTTTCCTTACAATTACTTTATCACCTATTGAAACTCCAGCATTTTTACGAGTTATACCATCCATTCTTATAATATATTTATCTTCTTCACCTAAGGTGTCTTCAGGGGACAAAGGCCAAGCTATAGCTGCCGTTTTCCTAGTCCCTTCAATTTCAACCACTTCTCCCGGATTAACACCAATCTGTGAAAGTAAATCAATGTCTATTCTAACTTTACCCCTACCTACATCTTTTTGCTTAGCTTCTACTACCCTAAGCACTAGCTCCTTCTTAGAAGGAGAATACTCAGCACCGCTACTCAATGTAATCTCCAAACAATTATTAAATAATTTGAGGTATAAGAGCTTAAGCATTAATTTTTGTTAAAAACCTAAGCGAGTTACTCCCACTACTTCAGCGTGACTAACGCCTTCTATACCGTTTATTAACTCTTCTAATTGCTCTGTCCCACCCTCAGTACTCTCTGGCATTTGCACATAAGCAACTAATGCTTTTAACCCAAAAGCTATCGGTTCAGTATCCTTTCTTACCAGCTTGTATCCTTCAGGTAACCTCTTCTGGATTTCTTCACTTACCTTATCAAGGTTAACTTCATCGCTCTCTGGGTATACCTTGACTATAACCAACACATCTGCCATACTAACACCTCATGGACCTTCAAATCCGCATTTCGGACAAACGTAAGTTACTCCTTGCTTTCTGCAATAGTAACATCTGATTATCTTAACTTCACCGCAACTTGGGCACATAAATTCTACTCCTTTTTCTCTTGGATGTAGAAGCCTCTTACAACTTGAGCATATAGGTGGTAAGACTTCTTCCCTTAAGCTCAATCTAAAACTTAATGCCATTGCATACAATACTTTTTATTAAGCTTATAAATTCACTCTTTACTGATGGCAATTAAAATGGTCATAGTTGTAAGGACTGATATCGATATGGGGAAAGGAAAAATTGCTGCACAAGTAGCTCACGCCGCCGTTTCATTAGTTCTTGAAATTATCAACGGTGCAAATGGGGAGTGGAAAAATTGGCTAAAATTGTGGCTTGAGGAGGGACAACCGAAGATAGTAGTAAAAGTGAGAAATCTAGAAGAGTTATTAACGAGAAAAGAAATGGCTGAGAAATTAGGTCTACCTTCAGTAGTAATTCAAGATGCTGGAAAGACTCAACTAGAACCAGGTACTATCACATGTTTAGGAATAGGACCAGCACCTAATGAGATAATAGACAAAGTTACTGGGGATTTAAAGTTACTATAAAGAAGGGTGAACAAAATTAATGTTCCACACCATATAGATTTGATTATAGGTTTAGAGAAGTACTATATAGAAGAGTCTTGGGAACCAATAAAGATCTCAATACCTAGACCAGAAGGATTTAAAGTAATTGAAGAAATCTCGTTTAAACCCGCAGATCAGTGGGTTGGAGAGAGTCATGGGAAATACTCAGTTTATTTACTTATTAAAAAAGGAATAGATCATTTTACTACTATTTCGGAAATTGAAAAAATATTAAAAAGAAAAGTACATTATATAGGCATTAAAGATACTAATGCAATCACAAAGCAATTGATATACACAGAAGGAGATCCACTAATAACTAATTATGAGACTGAAAATTTTTCTATTAAATTCCTCGGATATACGTCTCATAAATTAAATCATACTGGTAATATTTTCGAAATTCAATTAGAAACTAAAAATACAGATGAATTAAGCCATAGATTGAATAAGATTAGCAATATAAAATACCTTTTTGCGTATATTGGATATCAGAGATTTGGCACTAGGAGACCAGTAACACATGTAATCGGAAAACAGCTACTTTTAAGAGATTGGTGCAAGGCAGTAGAGTGGTTAATAGGTCACCCGTTTCCCTCAGAAGCTGAAATAATTAGAGAAGCAAGATCCTTATTTGAAAGAGGAAAATATGAGGAAGCATTATCGCTATTTCCTAATAAATTTAGAGATGAAAAGAGCGTTCTGAAGGAATTGATTAAAGGTAAAAGTTGCTTTGAAGCATTAAAACAAATGAAAACACCAATAAAATTCTTCCTAGAAGCTTATCAGTCCTATTTATACAATAAGTATCTTTCAAGAATTGCAGATAAGCTGAGAGGAAGAGAATCTGATAATCCAGTTATAGTGATTCCTTCAGATTTAAAAACTACTGACCAGAGCTTAAAAGAAATAATTTATGAAGAAGGAATAGATGGTTATTCGTTTAATATAAATGATTTAAAAATTAAATTAAATGATTTAAAAAGAAATGCATTCACAATTGTTAGGAATATAAAAGTTGATGACAAAAAAATACTTTTTAGCTTAGAGAGGGGGATGTATGCTACAATACTTTTGAGAGAAATTTCTAGAGGAGATCCTAGAGAGTTCACTTAGGGTGTTAACCTCTTCTTGTCCCTCGGGAATGGTACAATTTCCTTAACGTTATGAATACCAGTTAGCATTACCATAAGTCTTGCAAAACCCATACCAAAACCAGCATGAGGTGGGATACCATAATCAAACCATTTTAGGAAGAATTCGAAATTCTCTGGTTTTAACCCTCTTTTCCTAAGTGCGTCCTCTAATACTTCTCTTTTATGATTTCTAGTACTACCAGAGGCTATTTCAAGCCATTTATATATTAAATCAAAACTTTCACTAACATCTGGATCACTTTCTTTTACTTTAGTATAGAAAGGTCT
This sequence comes from Sulfolobaceae archaeon, assembly GCA_028277025.1. The sequence continues at coordinate 15,986 of JAPYVG010000005.1, read as the reverse complement.
AGCCATGGTAGGCCAATCTATTACAAAGTACAAATCTTCCTTTATTTCTTGGTTTAGAATCCTCAGTTCCGGAGTACCAATATCGTCACCAAACTTTATATTATATCCCTTACTTTGAAGAATTTCTATTGCATCTCTGTATTTAATTCTTTTAAGAGGAAGCTTAATTTCTGGTAAAGTATAATTTAAAAGTTTTAGTTCGTCCTTACATTCTTCATTCACTTGTTTTACAATATTGTAAATTAATTTCTCTATTAAAGACATGACGTCATTGTAATCGGCAAAAGCCATTTCTACATCCATACTTATAAATTCTGATAAATGGTAAGGAGTGTCTGACTCTTCAGCTCTCCATGCTGGAGCTATTTCAAAAACTTTTTCTATAACACCAGCCATTAACTCCTTATATAACTGCGGGCTTTGTGCAAGAAAAGCTTCCTTACCAAAGTATATAACTGGGAATAATTGTGCACCACCCTCAGTTGCCGCAGCTATGATTTTTGGTGTATATATTTCTATAAAACCTTCTTTATATAACGTTTCTCTAAAAGCTCTTAGGACAACTGATTGAATCTTCAACACAGCTTGCATCTCTGGCCTTCTTAAATCTAACACTCTCTCCCTCAGTCTTGTATCTATATCTGCTTTAACTTTACCACTTACATCTAAAGGCAATGGAGCCTTAGCCTTACTCAATATGATGATCTCATTAGCGTGGATTTCTACACCTCGGGGGGCTCTATTATCGGCCTTTACTACACCTTTAACCTGTATAACACTTTCTTGAGTTAAATCAGAAACTGTTTTAAATGCTTCTTCATTAGACTTATCTACTACTACTTGCCCTAAGCCAGTTTTATCTCTTAAGATAATGAATTTCTTACCACCTAAATCTCTTACATTGTGAACCCAACCAGCGACTATAACGGTCTTTCCATCAAACTCAGGTTTTATATCGGAAATGTAGTATTCTTTGAGCAATTTTACTCCACCCTTATCCTCACAGGTGTTGAATGAATTTTTGATAATACTGTTTCTAACGATGCCTCATCAGCGGGTAAAAATTTCTTTTCATATTTTGACACTCTAACCACATATTGAACCGTACCATCTGGTAACCATACAGTGTTAACTCCTAATACTCTGGCTGGGGTAAGTAATTGGACTGCAGTGGACTTTATACTGTTACTCTTCTCTAGTATTCTCACTTTCATCCCAAGCCTTTCTTGAAGAATCTTAGCTATTTTTATCCATTTTTGATAAGTCATTGAAGGGCCACTAGTTACGATTAATATGAGTAAATTATCTACTTTTAGCGCCTTATGATAAACGGAATCTTTTAACTCCTTAAATTGAGTTTCTTCTAGCTCTAATAAAATCTTCATAACTTCTACTTCAAAATTCTCTACTTCACCCTTATCTATTAAGGATTGACAACGATTGCACAAAAGACCGCTTTTAACACAAATATAGTCTAATGGTATCTTCATCTTATTTCAACTCCGCTTTACAGCAAAAATTTTTTTGAACTGTCAGATATATGACAACTGGGGTTAAAAATGCCACTGACTGATCCAGTAAAGCTACAGATAGTGCAACAAAGAGTATTTCTTAAGAAAGTATGCAGAGAATGTGGGGCATTAAATCCTATTAGGGCTACAAAATGCAGAAGATGTCATAGTAAAAATTTAAGACCTAAAAAGAAGGAATTACCAACTAAGAAAGGCTAAACTTTTATTCCAACCATTTTTAACCTTTCTTCAATACTTTTTGCGTTTTCATCAAATAAGGATATATGGGACTTAAGATAATTCTTATCAATTTCTAATTTCCCATTACCGATCAAATAAACTATTGTTTTTAACTCGTCCTCATCTTCTTCTCTAAACGCATTAGCCTTTAATAATATATAATCCTCTAACCTAACACTTCTAAAATATTCATCACCTAATTTTATTTCAACTGCATTATTTAGTATCTCTTCTGGTACATAAAAATCCTGTATATTCTCATATAAGTCTATCTGTAATTGATCGTCATCAACATTTGCTACTAGCCTTGGGGTATCTATGGGAGTTCTCCCGAAATCCCAACCTTTTTCAAAAGCGAAATCACGTATTTTATCTTCATCTATAAACACACTTATCCCTATAACGAATAAGTCAATATCGCTTTCTGTACCTTTTCTGCCTAAGCTTATATCAACTATCGTATCACCTATTATTACAAAATCTGTTAAGGTCCTAAGCTCTTTTAGTATCTCTCCAACCTTAGAAAAAGGAATCAAGCTCTCACGGAATTAAATGATATTTAACCATTAAATATTTTTTAGGCATTGACGCAAATATTATAATGCCGGGGTGGCCGAGCGGTCAAAGGCGGCGGGCCGCAGAATCTTATGCAGAAACCCGTTAAATCGCGGGTTCGAATCCCGCCCCCGGCTTTTTAAAAAATTTATACTTTAATATTACAATTTATACTGTGAGCCAACCTAAGAGGAAGGAGGAAACGATAGGAAAAGAAATGAAAGGAGATGAGGCATTAGCTTACGAATTAAAAGAACTTGGAATAAAAGAAGTAGTCGTACCGTATACTGTACCTATATTCTTGATGGAGAGATTAAAACAATATGAAGTAAATACTACTATAACTAATTCTGCGAGAGAAGCAATATTACTAGCCGATTCTTATGCTAGAGAGAATAACGATATTGGCGTTGTTATCCAAATCCCCGGCGTTCATATACTAGAAGCAGTAGACATAATAACTCAAGCCTTTATGGACTCAATACCATTATTACTTATTTCTTCTATTAGGTCTTACAGGGATGTAGGCAGAAATAGAATAGAAGAACTTAAAACACCAGACGATTTAATGTCAACTTTATCAGCAATAACTAAATTAAGGGAGAGAATAATTAGCATAGAAGAACTCACAGTAACAGTAGAAAAAGGATACAAAGAAGCTTTAAGTAACAGAAACAGACCAGTTTATATAGAAATAGCAGAAGATTTATTTAAACTCAAAGCTTATCCTTTATCACCGGCCGAACAAAAACCGGAAAAGAGGACTCCAGATAAAACAACAGTTGCAAAAGTAGCTGAGTTGCTTTCAAACTCTAAAAATCCGGTGATAATAGCAGGATATGGAGTTTTAGCAGCTAATGCATATAATGAACTCAAGGAATTAGCAGAATTACTTGATATTCCAGTGATAGCAACTTTTAGAAGTAAAGGTGTAATATCAGCTTCCCATCCCTTATATGCGGGAGAAGGATTAGGATTATTTGCAACTACTGAAGCTTCAAAAATTCTCGATGAAGCTGATGTAGTTCTTGCTTTAGGGACAAGATTTACTCAACTTACTACCGCGGGTTGGTCAATGAAAATTAAGGGTTACTTAGTACACAATAACATAGATGGTGAGGATATAAGCAAGGTATTTATTGCGCATGTACCAGTAGTAGCAGATTCCGGTTTATTCCTCAAGGAGTTGCTCACATTACTTAAACAGAAATTTAAAGAGAACATAGACAGAGGGAGCAAAGAAAAAATAAAAACTTATAGAAAAATATACATTTTAAACTCACATGAAGGCCTATGGCCATACGATGTAGTAAGAGTTATTCAACAGATTCAGTTTGAGAAAATATTCATAGATTTAACACCAGCAACTTTAGACTTCGTGAGACTACCAGTAGAAAAACCATTTACATGGATAACTAGCGAATCCCTCATACAGAGGAGTATAGCAGTAGGAGGAATTATTAGATCAAAGAATCCTAAGACCATCGCTATAACTGATGTTAAAGGAGTTATTGATAACCTGAACGTATTACTACCTCGCATAAGTAAGGGTAAGGGAATATTACTCGTAATGAATGATAATGGGCAATCTACTATTGATACTACAACATCAGATATACCATCAATAGTGCACTCAACAGCTTATTCAGTAGACGTAGATGATATTCTGGAAAGGAAGTTAAATGCAAAGACTGTTATAGGAGTTAGTGATCTTAAATATGCTCTAGATAATTTAGAAGAGAATAAGATCAACGTAATTAATGTTAAACTAGATCCTAATTTCCAATCAATTTTATTTTAAAAATACGCGGGCCCGCCGGGATTTGAACCCGGGACCTACGGGTTACCCCTCTACCTTATTGCATTAGTTAAGAGCCCGCCGCTCTACCTGGCTGAGCTACGGGCCCAGCAAAAAACAAACATGAAAATAAGTATAAAAAATTGACTATTAGAAACATAATTCAAACTATAATCAGTTATAACCTAAAATGTTTAGGAAATTTCACTCATTTTTTGATGTTAACATTATATATCCTATATATGCTAAATAGCCAAAAACTATTAATATTATGCTGAAATTTATAATTTTTATAAAAATTGACGAAATTTTCACATTAGCTATATCTATCTTAAAATTAAGAAACATAATAGCAAACGAAAGAGAAATAATAAAAAGGGAGACTAAAATCAATAAAAAACCAAGAAGCCTTATTCTACCCTTTGTAACCATAAATTATGTCCCTCACTGCTAACCTTACAACCTCGGCAGACGAATAATTCGGTCTCCATCCCAATTGCTTCAGTTTAGATATGTCAAGCAACATAAACCTAACATCACCAATCCAACCTCTTCCTTCTCCAGCGTCTATGTAAACGTGAACTGGGCTTACTCCCATTTCTTCCTCAACTATTTTCGCAATCTCATCAACAGTTAACCAGTCCTCATTCCCCACGTTAAACACAGAATACCCACTCCTTATATTTCTCTCTATTATTCTGAATGCTGATATTGTATCAGAAATATAAATATAACTTTTCCTTTGCTTACCATTCCCTAATATCTCTAATTTCTTAGGATTTTTCCTTAATTTTTCTATGAAATCTTTAATAACCCCATGTGTTACTCTCCCACCGGTCACATTCGCAAGCCTAACTGAGACAGTAGGAATTCCATAATTTCTAGAGTAAAATTCCATCATTAACTCTCCGAAAAGTTTAAACAGACCGTAATTAGAAATAGGTTTCAACGTCTCGTATTCTGGAGTAGGGATTCTATCTGTCTCCCCGTAAACTGTAGAGGAAGAGGCAAAAATTACTTTCTCCGCATCGAATTTCCTAGCTAATTCAACTACATTTAAAGTTACTAGAACATCTCTCTCGAAATGCTCCCTTACATTAAACATTGAAGTTTTAACATCTGGGTTAGCAGCTAAATGATAAATTATAGAGTTTTTAGGAATCGACAAGTCCTTTAAGTCATCCCTTAAGTCTTTTCTTATATATTTTGCATGACGATTAATATACGACCCGTTTGAGAAATCATCAATAACAATTACTTCTTCTCCTTCATTTACTAGTTCATCTACTAAATGCCCTCCTATATAACCTGCACCACCAGTTATTATATAAACCATGGGGTAATTATTCCACACATATTTAAAAATACGCGGGCCCGCCGGGATTTGAACCCGGGACCTACGGGTCGCTTCTCGCGACCCTCGCGATTAAAAGCCCGCCGCTCTACCTGGCTGAGCTACGGGCCCAGCAAAAAACAAACATGAAAATAAGTATAAAAAATTGACTGTTAAATCACGATTAGCTTTATTTTTATAGCTTCCGTTATTAATTCATAGAAGATTTATATTAAGCTGATCCCTTGTCCTGATTTAAATGGCGAAATTTTCCAAAAATTTCATTTCTTAATTATTTTTGTTTTAAATATTATTGATAAATTTGTGTTAAAAATTATTTAAAATAAATAATTAATAGTTTTATTAAAATTATAGACCTTATATTACAGAGGAAATTAATTCGGCAATTTTAACGTTCTACGGAAGGCCTTATTAAATTGAATATTTAATTATTTACCTTGTTGTTTATTAATTTCATTTAAAATGAGTTTTATAACTTTATATTTTCCCATTCCGTTTGGTTTACTAACCATAATTAGACCGGCTATACCCGAGGGCGGATGAATCTTATCTGGGTAAAGATCTGGTGATAAACCCAATCTTTTAGCTGTATCAAAAAGCATATTTAGATCAATTCTTTTAGGTAATTTCTTAATTTTCCTACCCTTACTTCTACTATCTGCAGTAAAATAAGCTAACCAAATAGCTATTTTTTCACCTTTATAATCTCTTAAGCTCATCCTTGAAGTAACACCGCATTTACGGTACCGTCTTGGCCCGGTCTCGACGTTACTTTAGCTTTTCCTATTTCTGTTTGGATAATAGAACCTCTTACTATAATTCCTCTCTTAGCATATTCTCTGTTAGCTGGAGTTTCTAACACATTTAATATCTTAACTTTTTTTGCCACTTTGCTTTGAGGGTCATAAACATTTGCATATAATGCATAAGCTACTCTTAACTTTGTATTACCCCCCATTACTCTATCTTTTTTAATAACGTGTTCATTTGAGATTTTTGTCTCTGTAGGTGGTGAACCTAATTCGAACTTCCTCTTGTCTCTGTGCTTACCTTTTAAACCACCGGTTATCTTGCGCAAATCATTACCTTGATAATAACTCATATGAAAAGTGTGTAAAGAAAAGGAATATAAATTTAAGCACCAAAATTTCTTTTCCTTTTTTGATAAGATCTTATAGCTCTCCAAAGGTCTATTTTTCTAAAATCTGGCCAATAAGCCTCAACAAAAAAGAGTTCGGAATATGCAATATGCCATAAAAGGAAATTACTTATTCTGATTTCACCGGAAGATCGTATTACTAAATCTATGTCTTCTAGTTCACTATCATATAAGTACTTTCTAAAAGTCTCAACTGTTATATCCTCTACTCTAAGTAGACCCTTTTGATAATCTAGAATCATTTTTCTTGCTGCATCTACGATTTCTTGTCTTCCACCATAACAAATTGCCAGAGTTAATTTTCGTTGATTAAATTCCTCTGTTCTCTTAGACAATTCATAAATGATTTGTCTTACATCCTCTGGTATTTTGTCCAATAGACCTATAGCTCTAACCTTGACCTTATATTTATAAATAATATCCCCAGTAAGGAGTTCTTCTAACCCTAATTTTATATACTTATAAATTGCCGTTAGTTCAACCTCGTTCCTCTTGCTACAGTTTTCCGTAGATAACGCAAAAACTGTTATATTCTTTACACCCATATCGAGGAGCCAGAGCAGAACTTCCCTTAATTTTTTATAGCCGTAATAATACGCATCGTGAACAGATAAACTATTATGCCTAGCCCATCGCCTATTTCCATCTGGGATTATACCTACGTGTTGTGGAAAAGGACCATTTTTAATCTCATTCCATAGCATATATTCATAGAGCTTGTAAGCAGGAAATAGAATAGCTCTCTTTATTTTCTCTTTAAGCATAACTCCTCAATCGCGTTGATATAAGTATTTATCGATATAAATATTTCTTCCAACGAAATCCTTTCCTCATTAGTGTGTTCGTATCTGGAATTCCCTGGACCATAAGTTACGATATTATTAGTAATTTTAGCTAAAATATTCATATCACTAGTGCCTTGTTTTCTTAGAATTGTAGGCTTTAATGACTGTTTAATCAAGCCTCTCATTATAGCTCTTACGAGAACATTACTAACATCTACTTTAATAGGCTCAATGTCTTCTGTTATTTCAATCTCACAGTCGTTAAACTCCTTTTTTAAAATAGAAAGTAAATCTTGTTTTGAATTTCTAGCTGAATACCTAATATCAAAGTGAATCATTCCCTCTGAGGGTGTAATATTAACATAATTACCGGCATGAAAAATAGTAGGTACAATAGAAGGTGTATCATAATCACTAGGTAACTTACTTATATCTAGAATTTTTCTAGCTAAATTTAATATTAAATTGTCTTTTGAAGATGAAGAGTGCTCTGAGACCCCTTTACACCTTATATCAACGTGCAATAATCCCCTATATTCGATTACTATACCCGTAGTATTTGTAGGTTCTCCATTGATTACATAGTCAAAAGAGTAACCACTTCTCACTAATTCCCTTGCACCAGCACTCTTATTTTCCTCATCTGCCAATGCCCCGAACATGACCTTGCACCCTTTCTCATTCAGAATGTGTGTAGCTAAAAGCATAGCTATCAAAGGGCCCTTATCATCTACTGCACCTCTGCCATAAATAACCTCGCCTTCAGCTTTAGGTTCTATAAACCCCGGAACTGTATCAACGTGGGAAGTTAATAGTATTTTTCCTTCACCAAGCAAGTAAGAATTTGAGCTAGTTACGGTTAACTTTAAATTTAAATCCTTAGAAACTTTTTCAAAAAAGTCCAACGCTTTATGTTCTTCTCCAGAAGGAGTATAGATAGATAAAATTTCAAGTAGAAGTTCTTTTGCTTTCCGTTTCAAATAATCCTTTTCTTGCAGCATTTGCAGCTTCCTCCATATCTGATTGAGTAATTAGGTATGGTGCTAAGAATCTAATTACAGTAGACCCAGCTTTTAAAGCTAAGACTCCCATATCTTGCATAACCTTTAGTGCAGTTGCGGGGGGAAATCTAGAGTCAATTCCTATCATTAAGCCTTTACCCCTAATTTCCCTTACCGATTTTAGATCCGCCAGCTTCTCTTTTAAAATCTTCATGAACAACTCTCCTTTTACAGAGGCTTGTTCAGCAACATTATCTTGCCTTAAAACTTTACATGCAGCAGTAACTGCGGCCATCGCCAATGGGTTTCCACCGAAAGTACTTCCGTGATCTCCTTCTTCTAGTTTTTTTGCGATCTCGTCTGGTAAAAATAATGCACTAACCGGAAAACCACCTCCTATTGCTTTACCCGCAGTTAACAAATCTGGCTTTATACCGTAATGTTGGTAAGCCCATATTTTACCTGTTCTTCCAAAACCAGTTTGAACTTCATCAACTATTAGTAATGCACCAACTTTTTCAGTTCTTTCTCTTAATGCCTTCATAAATTCCTCCTTAGCCGGTATAACTCCAGATTCGCCTTGGATTGGTTCTACTATTACTGCTGCAGTATCATCGGCTATTTTGTTAAGATCCTCTATATCATTAAAGTTAAGAAATTCCACTGGAGACATGAGAGGTTCAAAGGGCTCTCTATATCTTTTATTCCAGGTAACCGAAAGAGAACCAGCAGTTCTACCGTGAAATGAATTTTTAAACGCTATTATCTTCTTCCTTCCGGTTATTTTTCTTGCAGTTTTTAAAGCAGCCTCTACAGTTTCTGTCCCACTATTTAGTAAAATTACGTTGTCCATACCATCTGGTTTAATTTTGTCTAATTCATTTAACATCTCGTCTTTAATAGGAGTTGAAAACGAAGTTGATAGAGTCATGATTTCTTGCATTTGTTTAGATAAATATTCAACAATGACAGGATTCTTATGACCTAAGAAGGCAACACCTATTCCAGTATGTAAGTCCAAATATTTTTTTCCGTTAATATCCCAAACGTACTGCCCTTCTCCTCTAACTATTTTTAATCCTCTATCCCCGTAAAGTTGAATGAGTTTCATTTCCTTATCCACTCTGAAATCTTATTAATTAAGTATTGGGATACATTAAAATTATTTACCCTAACAGTATTCTTATACTCTGGAACGCCGTTAACTTCATTAACGATATATCCTCTTTCAGGGTCTTCAAAGATGTCAATACCTAAGAAAAATCCTCCTAACACATCTTTAACTTTTAGAGCTAGATCCCTTAACTCTTCGCTAATCTTTAACGGTTCTGCTCTAGCGCCTAAAGCAGTATTCGTTTTCCAATTTCTCTCATTAACTCTATAAATACCAACCGGTGCTTCATCGCCAATTACAAATATTCGTATATCTCTATTTGGCTTCTTAACGAACTCTTGAATAAAGTAAGCATATCTGAATTGTGAAGTCGTATATTCTTGGTATTCAAGGAAGTTGTTCAACGAATCCCTATCTATTGCTTTAGCAACCATTCTACCCCAGCTTCCCTCAATTGGTTTAATAACAACTGGGTATCCTACTTTGTCTGCAAGCTCTAGAGCCTTTTCCCTTGAAAAAGCTATAAAAGTCCTCGGTGTTTTTATGTTATGTTTACTTAAAATCGATAAGGTTAGTAATTTGTTCTCACATTTTATTAGTGTTAGATAATCGTTAATCACCTTATAGTTCATATTCTCAAATATTATAGATGTCAATAAAGCTCTTGAATGACTAGTATTTCTCTGAATTATCACATCAGCATCTATTTTATTTATTTCGTTTCCAATCAATGTAAAAAAATCTTTCGTGTAGATTGGTATTATGGTGTGCCCTAACTTTCTAGCTTCTTCAATTAAATTTCTTTCTTCCCACCTAATTAGATCATATGTTACTCCTAAAATCACTCTCCCCAATCCTCTCCTATTTGCTCTGCTAACCTTAATGCAAGTCTACCATTATCACTATATACTTCTAATTGTGCCCCACAGTCATGCTCTATTATTTCGCCTGGTAATGCGTCATCTGGTACATTTACATCGTTTCCACATACTGGGCATTTAAGTGTTACCATTTGGGGTCAAGTTAAAAATAGAAAGTAAAAGGTTGATAAGTTTTTATGAAAATGAATGGTTCGAATTTAGAACCATACTCTTAGTACTATTGTACTGTTAGTACTTATAACGCCTTGTAAACTCCTTATATCATCAATAGTTTTATTAATTGAGGAAATGTTTGTCCCTCTAATTAATGCAAGAATATCATAGTCTCCAGTAGTCTCATAAACTGCTTCAACCCCAGAAATTTTTATTATTTTCTTAGAAATTTCTGGAGTAGGAATTTGAGGATTAGTTTTAACCATTACAATTGCTCTTATTTCGTTTTCCAACTCATAATCAATAGTAAACCTTTTTATAACGCCTATCCTAATTAGCCTTTCAATCCTCTTTCTAATTGCTGCCTCACTCACTTTAAGTTCTTTAGCTATCGAGGTATATGGAGTCCTAGCATTTTTTCTTAATATCTCAAGGATTTTCATGTCGTTTTCATCTATGTCCACCATTTCATTCCACCACCGTACCCCTATCTTTTAAGGCATCCTCTATCGGAGAGGGGGACAGACCAGAGGAAATTATAACTTTTTTCACTCCATTTTCTATTGCCTCTGTTGACATTAATAGTTTTCTGTTCATACCCGTACCTACTTTTTTTGACAACTCCTTTGCCTCTGCAACAGATAACTTCGGAACTACTTTATTGTCAACTAAAACCCCTTCCACGTCAGTTAAAAGTATTAATACATCTGATTTTAACGAACTAGCTATCGCAAAAGCCATCTGATCACCATCAACGTTTAGAAGTGTACCTTCCTCTTTATCATAAGCTAAAGGCGCTACAATTATAACGTCAAATTGTGATAATAAATTCTTAAATAAGTCAACGTTAACGCTCTTTATTTTACCAGTATAACCGCCATCTATTATCCTTTTTCTATTCCTTTCATCAATTATGATGATCCTCTTTTTTCTTTCTGCGATTACTGCTTCTCCATCAGCACCAGTAATAGCTATCGCTTTCTTATGAGAAGAGATCTTTGCAAGTGCTTGTCTAGATATTAAACTCATTACCATTATGAATACTTCAAGTTCTTCTTTTGTTGTATACCTACTCTTAATCCCTTCGGGTGAGATGACAAATTTCGGTTCAACTCCCAATTTCTTAGAAGTCTCAGTGACTTGATCCCCGCCTCCATGAACAAAAATTACTTTATCGTTAACATTTATAATACTCTTTATAACATTATCAAAATTATTTTTTATAACTCTCCCACCAGCCTTAACTACTATCATTTTTATGCAGGCCTCAAGGGCGGAAATCTAAGACCTAAATCCTCTTCAAATCCTTGAGATACATTAAATGCTTGAACCGCTTGTCCAGCAGCACCTTTTACTAGATTATCTATTGCTGAGAACATTGTAATTCTTAAAATTCTCTTCTCTATAGCAAACCCTATGTCAGCAAAGTTACTACCAATTACATATTTAGGATCTGGATATGGGTGTACATTACCTCTTATGATTCTTATAAATTTACTATTGCGATAAAAGTCTATGACCTTTTTCCAATACTCCATTTCTTCCACTTCAGAATTTAACCAACCGTGAACTGAAGCTAAAGCACCCCTAACGCTACTGACTGCATGAGGGATAAGACTCACTTTAACCTCCTTTTTAGCTAACAAACTTAATTCTTGTTCCGCCTCAGCAGCATGTCTATGGCCATCTGCCTCATATGGTCTTATTGCATTCTGTCTTTCTGGGTGATGACTACCTTCACTCGGCTTTGCACCACCTTCACTACTGGCAACTTTTACATCACTAATTAACCTATAACTATCTAAAACTCCCGAAACCACAAGGGGTGCGGCTGCCAGGACAGTTGCGGTAGCATTACACCCCGGTGAAGCTATTAGTTTTGCTCCTTTCAACTCCTCTCTATGAATTTCTGGAATTCCATAAACTGCCTTTTTAAGTAAATCGGGGTAAGGATGCTCATATCCGTACCAAATCTTATATAGATTTGGATCTTTAAGTCTAAAGTCAGCACTCAAATCTACGACTTGCAATCCCATTTCTAGCAACTTAGGAACATAATCTAAGGATACTCTGTGCGGTAATGCTAAAAATACTGTATCAGCCTTATCACCTACCTTATCCCATGAGAATTGAGAGAAACTAAAGTTATAAAACCCTTTTAAATTAGGATGCACTAAAGATATTGGTTTTCCAGCGTATTCTCTGGAAGTCACATAGGTAACTTCTACTTTAGGATGCGTCGCTAAAATTCTAAGCAACTCTCCTCCAGTATACCCAGAACCGCCTATTACGGCTACTCTTACCATTCTTATACTTAGATGGAAAATGGATTATTAAATGTTTAAACTGTAAAATCATAACTATGAGTAGCAATAACATTGACGAGTTGAAAAAATTCCTAGAAGATAAAATAAACGAACTAAAGAAAGAATTAGAGTACTATGAATATTTATTGAGTTTATTAGAGACTGAGGGATATAAAGGATTCGTTAAAGGAAATAAGGGAACTGAAGAAATTATTAAAAATAGTAAAGGCGAGATAATAGCACAAATTTTCTTCACTCCGCCTATAATAAAGATAGTCTTTAGGTCAAAAATACAACCCAATAGAGTATATCTTAATGTTATAAACAAACTTTTGGAAAATGAAAAGAATGCAGACAAAATAGAGTATAATCTCTCATTTGATAAAGACGAGTTGAAGGAGATAATAATTGAAAATGTCCAAGACGAAAAATTATATAACAAAATAAAGGCTGGACTAAAACCAGTAATAGAAAGGCTATCCTACTAATACATCTAATTTTATTAACAGAGGCCTTGGATCGTTTATAAACCTTACAAGGGCTTCACCCTTTTTTAGAAAAGTTAACTCGTTAATAATTTCCTCATCGCTTATGTTCACAAATCTCCTTATTTCAGCCCAGAACTTCTTATCTCCATTATTCATGAACAGAAGTAAACCTATATTACCTAGAAAAATGTCTGCAGACTCTCCTAAGTCTTGAATATTTTGTGTAGCCATTAACAGAGAAATCCCGAAGCCTCTTCCTCTCTTCACTATATCTGTTACTATTGAATAATCAATATTATTCTCTACTCTTAATATAGTCCATGCTTCATCTATTACAATTCCCACTTTCAGTCTATCATCAGCAACATTATATTTATTCAATAACTTAATTAAGACTGAGTACATTATAAATCTCCTTAATTCTTCAGATTTAATTAGAGATAAATCAATAACATTAATACCATCAGATAATTTGCTTAGAATATCATCATACCCGTTATCAAAGATCTTAATATTTTCTATTATTCTTCTAAGATAAAATTTAATGTCCATACTAATGTCATATTGTTCAATCCTATCTTCTATCAGATCCCAACTGGGCTTTTTATAAAGGCTGAGAGTATCTAGTATGGCCTTATACATTATTGATGAGGCATATTTGTCTAATCTAAATGAATTTCTTATTCCACTTTCCAATTGACTTACATATATTTTAGGATTATTTATACTAAAATTAAGTAAATTAAGACTATAAATTAACGGGTTTAAAAGGTTATAATGCAAGTTATACTTCCTCAACCTAATTTTTATATCATTCTTCACGTCGAAAAATATTATCGGAATGTTTAACGAATACGCCATTTTAAACCCCAACGAAATCAAAAATTCAGTCTTACCTGACCCCGTGGGACCAATTATCAGCACATGAGGATTAATGGCTTTATTTACGTTCCAGAATATAGCTCTTTTAGTATAAAGCTCTTGACCCAGGTAAACCCCCTTATCTATCAGTTCAAAATCTGGTGATTTAGTCAGAGAAAATGTAGTTAAATAAGGTAATTGAGATGGGAAAACAAATTCTCTTTTAAACCTTAACTTATCCTCTAACAATTCCTCTATTTCTTTCTTAGAAGCCATCCTGCTTTTAATGCCTAAACTCTCTAAGCCTTTTTTAATTAAATGTGATATAGCAATAGCTTTCTCTTTATTATCCTCAGAAAGTATTATATAAACATAGAAATAAAAGGGGGCCTCTCCCTCATTTATTCTATTTATCATCTCTTGAACCATTAGCAATTCATTCTTAGCTTTTTCATTTGAGGGGTCAGAATCGACAATTATTTTCAAATTTTGTGCTTTTTTGTATAAATTCTCTAATAATTTACCCTTATCAATAGTCTTCTTCCTAAAGACAATCTCTACGTTTTTAGCAATGTCTAAAACCTTGTGAAAAGATACTGTCTTTATTTTCAAACTTTCTGGACTTAAATCCCTGTAATCAAGTGGTATATTATCTATTATTAAAACTGCTTTATATACTTTACCGTCCATTGTAAATACCCCCTCTTCAATTGTAATACCCTCACTATTTCTTTTCTTTGAAGTGAAAATATAATCAAAATTTTTTATATTCTTAATATAATTAATAATAATTGATGGATCCACGAGGATTATAGATATTATGGACAAAATAATAAATATTAAATTTCTAGAAATAATGCCAAGGAAGAGTAAAATAACTGTAACTATCAAAAACTGCTTATTCATGAAAACTGACTTATTAATTAATTAAGAGAGGGGCAAAAGAAACTATTAAAGCTCAATATTTGCATGTATCATTCTCAAATCTTCTTCTTTTTTATTTAGCCTTCTCATTAGCTCGGCTACAATACCATCTAAGAATATTTGTGTTGTGTCCTCAAATAAAGTACCTAAGGGCGCTAATGGTTCTGTAATACCAAGAATTTGTCTAGCGAAATAATCCTCATTAGTAGAATATTTAGTCCTACCGGGGACTTCTACCACGATATCCGCTATCTTAGCCAATGGGCTATCTGGGTAACTGGTTATTGCAACCAATTTTGCTTTAGCCTCTTTTGCAGCTTCAGCGGCGGTCAGAATAAGCCTTGTCCTACCCGAACCAGAAATAGCTATTGCAATATCCTTCTCACCTATTGCTGGAACTATAGTATCTCCTAAAACATAAGCGTTATAACCTAAATGTAAAAGCCTCATCGCAAATGCTCTTCCAACTAATCCACTTCTTCCAGCACCCATTACTAAAATTTTGCCATTCTTATTATTATAATATAAATCTACTAAAGCTTCTATCATCTTTTCAACTTGATCAACTTTAATCATTTGAGTTGCCCTAATTATGAACTCAGCTATATCGTACATAGTTTTAACACTAATAGGGGCTTGAAGAAGGGGAGAGGGGGATGATGACAAACTATTTCTCCAGATAGATTATTAGGTATTAGGTTTAAAAATATTATCTCTTACAAAGCCCAGTGTGGACAACAATTTTGTTAATCTAAAATGAATTATTTGAATTGTTTGTGCTTTATTAATAGAACGTTGATGGTAATACTTTTTTAGGGTGAGCACGGGAGTTAATTGGGGTGAGCACATGGAAACC
>JAPYVG010000042.1 GCA_028277025.1 Sulfolobaceae archaeon | reverse complement strand
CAATAACTAGGTGGTTATCAACATTCTTCCTAATATACAACATCCTTTACACCCCAACGTACTTATTAGATAAGGGGGTGATAATAAATGTAAATATTTCAAATGAATGAAAATGTTGTCCACACTGTAGAAAGCTTTATCATCTAATTAAGATCACTTCATGTTCTCTGCTCTTTATGGAATGCTCTTTGATAGTATTATAAATCTTCTCTTTCAATGTCATTTTTTCAACTGCATTTAGCTCACTCAATATTCTATTAAAATATCTAATATTTATATTAAGGTTTTTATAAACCTTATTAAATAATTCTTTGTTAGTAAAATAAATTGAAATACCTACTTTATATTTTAGATGTTTGCTAGCTAATTTAGGAATACTATTTACTATATCAAATATAATCAATAATAATTCATTATTTTCAAGAAATTTAATAGCATTTAGAGAGTCACTATTTATTATATTGCCATTGTAATATATAGCTTTCTTACTACTACTCTTACTTTTTAGATTTTTTGTGATAATATTTCTAAGAATTTCAGTTTCTTTCTTATTTAAAGTTAAATAGTGGCCAGGCTTATAACTTCCTGTTATAATATCTTCGTCAACGTTAACTACACTATCTTCATAGATTTGATCTATTACTAATCCACAATTTGGGCACACTACACTACCAGACTTTGTATCCCATATTAACTCATCAAATCCACAATTTGGGCATTTCATGATTTTAAAATGTGCACGAAATATATTTTTCCGTGAATTGTAGTAATTACACTAGAGAGTGGTAGATGAGCGAAAGTTTTAATATAGACGAGTTTATAGTAATTAATGATTTAAAATATAGAGGTAAAAAGAGTAAAAGTAGTGGCGGATATATTTTCGTTACAAATAATAATGAAAATTATGTTATTATGATATTAAACGAGAACAAACCATTATCTATTAAAAAAATTGGGGATTTTGTCTCTTTTACGTCTAAAATCGAAAAAAGAGGTGTAATTGCGATAGTAGATAAATATGGTGATGTAACTTATTACTCCATATCAGAAATAAAACTGAATAAGAGGTGATTATCCTGATCTCTTATGAGCCAGTAAGAGGTATGAAAGATTATTTTGGCAAAGAGTTAGAGAAGTTAAAGTACATAGAGGATGTATTTAGGGACTCTGTCATAAAGGCTGGTTACAAAGAGATTTATACCCCTTTAGTAGAGGATTTTAAACTATTTGCTCTTAAGGGCGGTGAAGAGCTAAGGAATACTATGTATGTTTTTAAAGATAAAGCTGAGAGGGAAGTGGCTTTAAGACCAGAATTCACGCCTAGTGTTGTAAGAGCGTATTTAAATAATATGCAACACTTGCCTAAACCAGTTAGGCTCTTCTATACGGGTACTGTATATAGATATGACGAACCTCAATTTGGAAGATATAGGGAATTTAGACAAGCTGGAGTTGAACTAATAGGTTCATCAAGTCTATTATCTGACGTAGAAGTAGTTTCTCTTTTAGCGGAAATATATGCAAAATTAGGATTATTAAAAGATATAAAAATAAAAATTAATAATATAGCAATATTTAGAACTATTTTTACTAAACTTGGAGTAAATGAGGACAAACAAGAGCATTTACTACATTTGATAGATAAGGGGAGAAAGGAAGAAGCACTAAAACAATTAGACAATAATTCACCATTTTTTAATTTACTATCATTTTTACTAAACTACGGTGAATTAAAGGATTCAAGTTGGGATGAGATTTTGATAGAGGTTAAAAAAGTTGATAACGTATTAATTGATGATGTTCATAGAATAAAGAAAATATCTGAAATACTATCTAATCTAGGCATAAATGTAGTCGTAGATACTGGATTTGTAAGAGGACTTGCCTACTATACTGGAATAATTTTTGAAGTAACTCACCCTAAGGTTCCTTTTAGTATTGCGGGTGGAGGTAGATATGATAATTTAATAAAGCTTTACGGAGGACCTCAAACCCCAGCCATAGGGTTTGCTATAGGAGTAGAGAGAACTTCACTAGTACTTAATGAAATAAAAGAAAATAATTACAAGAAAGCTGTAGTTTTTGTATTGGACGATAATGAAAAGTTAATAGAATATGGCATTAAAATAGTTAGTAAATTGCGTAGTATAGGAATTATTACTTCGTTAAATCTTAAAGAATCAGCACTTTCTAAAGCACTTTTAACTTATGTAGAAGAGGGATACAATTTAGCAATATTTGTGGGAAACAAAGAATATGAGGATAAAAAAGTAACAATAAAAAATCTTAATACAAAAGAACAAACTACAATTGATGAAAGCAAACTTGAGGATTATGTTAAGCAAATAATTTAAGTAAAGAAAAAGGAGTGAAAGGTAGGGTTATTTTTATGGAAGAATTACCCGCTACAGCTTTAGGTGTAAAAGTTAGCGATGGTGTAATATTATCTGCTGAAAGGAGGCTAAGTTACGGAGGATATGTATTAAGTAGATCAGCAAAAAAAGTATTTAAGATTGATAGATTTGGAATAGCTGGTGCTGGAATAATAGGCGATGTCCAGACCTTAACTAGGATAATGAACATAGAAATTAAATATTATGAACTTTATAATAATAGAAAAATAGGTGTTAAAGCGGCGGCCAAGTTACTCTCAGTTATATTATATCAAAATAAATGGATGCCATATATATCTGAATTACTTTTTGGGGGGATTGATGATCAAGGCCCACAGTTATACATTTTAGATCCTATAGGTTCACTTATTGAAGATTCATACGCTGCGGTAGGATCTGGGGCAAGAACTGCAATAGGCGTATTAGAAGCCGAATACGATCCCAGCTTATCTGTTGATAAAGCTAAAGAAATTGTAACTAAGGCTATGAAAGCTGCTATAGAGAGAGACGTAACATCTGGTGATGGTATAGATATTCTAATTATAAAAAAGGATAACACAGAAGAAGAATTCATAAAATTAACTTAATTTTTTGACACAATAGTACACGTGATCCATCATATTGAATATCTTCTGCTGTATTAAGCCTTGATCTGAATAAATTTTTACTATTAATCCAAATAGTGATATTTGATCTAGCACTTTATTATTCTCTTGTTTTTTCTCGTAAAATAAATAACCATGAGCACAAAAGTCTCTATTACTGTATTCGGGTCTTTGTTTAGAGATGATTAACTTTACTTTGTCTCCTTTATTAAATATATTAATTATGTCTACTATATCAAATTCAACGTCATAAACGCCGCAATTCATTTTCACAATATATAAGTTCTTTAAAGTTCCAGCTTCTATTGAATTGATACTACACTCGGCTTCCAGCTTTCCTTCAGCTTGTATAGCCATAAATGTTTTAGTGATAATGGGTTAAATATTATTAACCATTTTAGCATACCTATCCATATGAGTGCTAAAAGAATATTTACGGACTTAGCAAGCCTAGTTGATAAGACTGTTATAGTAAAGTTATCAAATAATAAGACATACTCGGGTGTACTAAGTTCTTTTGAACTAACACCATTTATGATAGCTTTAACAAATGCTAAGGACAACGAGAACAATATTTATTATAAAGTTATTTTAAATGGTAATATTATTACTGAAATACTGGTAAAAACAGCTCCTTTGTTTGATCCTAGAGAATTCGCAGAAATATTATCTAAGGAATTGAATCTTCGTTCTTCAGATATAAAGGTTTATGAAGAAGTAGGAATAGTTACAATTCTAGATAGGATAAAGGTTTCCGAGAACGGAGTTGAAGGTAGTGGCCCATTAGCTCAAAAAGTATATGACGTTTTTAATGCATATATCGAAAAGAAAAAGAAAGGAGCATAAAATGATAGGAGATTTCGAAATAAAAGATGAGGATTTGGCCGGTAGAATAGGTATATTAGAAACTTCACATGCTAAAATCGAGACTCCAGCATTTTTCCCAGTTATAAACCCTATTAAATCTGAAATTACAATAGAGGATATAAAATCTATTGGATTTAATAATATCATTACTAATGCATATATAATTAAAAAGAATTTTAATATCAGAACTAAAATTCATGATTTCTTAAAATTTAACGGTATTATAATGACTGATTCTGGTGCTTATCAAGTACTTCAATATGGAGAAATAGAGATTAGTAATAGAGAAATAGTTGAATTTGAAAGTACTATAGAACCAGATATAGGAGTTATATTGGATATTCCGACAGGAGATGTAAAGGATAAGGAAGAAGCAAAGCATACTGTATTAGAGACCTTAAGAAGGGCTAAGGAAGTTGAGGAAATTATTAAGAGAACCTCGGATAGAATAATCTGGGTTCATCCGATTCAAGGGGGCACGTTCTTAGACCTCTTAGAGTACTCTGCTAAGGAAGCTAACAATAATGAGAACTATAAGATGCTAGCGTTAGGTAGTCCAACAGTTCTAATGCAAAGATACGAATATGTACCGCTAATTGAAATGATTTATACTGCAAAAGTAAACGTTAGCAGAGGTAAACCATTTCACCTATTTGGAGGAGGAGTCCCTCATATAATGCCTTTTGCGGTAGCATTAGGGGTAGACTCTTTTGATTCCGCATCTTACATACTTTACGCTAGAGATAATAGATACATGACTAGGGAAAGAGTATATAGATTAGAAGACTTAGAATATTTTCCTTGTTCATGTCCGGTATGTAGTAAATATACTCCCAAAGAGCTTTTAGAAATGAGTAAGGAAGAAAGAACAAAACTTTTAGCAATCCATAACCTTTATGTGATTAAGGAGGAAATTAACGAGATTAAACAGTCAATAAAGGAAGGGAGATTGTTTGAGTATCTTCAACAGAAGGCTTACTCACATCCAGCAGTATATTCGGCATTTAAGAAATTTTTACAGTATGCTAGTTACATAGAGAAGTTCGATCCTAGAGTAAAAGGAGATGTAAAAGGAATTTTTGTTTATGATGAATTATCCCTTTTAAGACCAGAGATTCTCAGACATGAGAAATTAGTAGATAAAATAAAAAGAAAGAATGATTCAATTCTAATATTATGTATAGATAAAAAAGATGAATTAAAAAGAATTAGAGATCATGAAGACGTGTACATATTACACCCATTTTATGGCCTTGTACCATATAATATATTCTTCTCATATCCCTATTTTCAGACAGAATATCCACTACTAATTAACGATTCAGTTCGGGTTATTTTGAAAGAAAAAATTAAGAAATTTCTAAGAGAAAAAGGATATAAAACAATTACTGTTATTGGTTGTGAAAATTTACATATAAACTCTGTCAGAAGCGTTCCTGTTGAGCTCTTTCTGAATCAATTCTAGTTGTCTTTGCAATTCCTCTTCAATTTTTCTTGCGTCTTCGTATAATTCAGTTACATCAATTTTTAAGTTGAGTAATTTGTTAATTTCCTCTATTGCAACAGCTGCAGCAGCCGGATCTATTCTATCTCTATCCGCATAAGGTAATAAGACTACTGCCGGCAAGTCCTCTATCTCAGAATATATCGTGAATAACGCAAGAGGACCTATCATAAGTAACTGCTTTTCCATTAACGGATAATTAAGAGTAATTTTACTCGCTGAAGTTTTAAGCCATCTAAGGTTGTAATTCTCATTTTCTCCTTTATATCTCTTGTCTAATCCTCCAATTAATATTACATTGTTAACCTCAAGTTTCTTTAACCATTTAATTATTTTCTCAGAAAATTCATTCATTTCTTTTTGGAATGGCAATAAATGACTTAAAAGCACTAACAGATGGTTATTTTTATCATAAAAGAGCTCAAAGGGAGTAGCTAAACCATACTCGTCAAGAAAAGTTACATCACGCAAATACTTAGTGAGCACAAATCCTACCCTTTTCATATTAAGCTTTAATACCATGTATCTTGTAGCAATATACCCTACTTCACCTAAAGTTCTAAATCCAGATATAAATGTGACGTTTTTCAACTCATTTTCATCTATTCCTTTTAAGAGAATTTTAATACTCACTATTTATCTCCCTCTTAACAATTACAGCAATACCCCTTTTATATTGTTTAACTTCCTCACCAGAAACCCTAGCTCTTCCTATCGCTAGCAACTCATCATCCTCATTAACTACTAGCACTTCGTCACCATATCTTATATTTTCATCAGCATCCACTACAAATTTACAAAAAACGTTCTTACCTTCTCGTATAAATTTTGAAATTTCGTTTCTTACTACAAACCTAAATTCTGGCCTTTGTGTACAGTTTTTTATTAGCATACCGCTAATTTCTGTCAATGAGAATAGATTATCCTGGGCTCTTAGTACTAAAAACAGCTTATTATCTGGTGTTAAAATGTTTCTTATCTTATTTGTAGTTGTAGATCTCTGGATTAAAAAATAAGGGTAAGCTGAAAAAAGGCAGGAGGAAACAGTTTCTGAAAATTGGTAACTCGCTATATCATATAGATATGAAATTTCTTTTTCTGAGGCTTTATAAGGGGCAGAAAGATTATACGTATTTCTCATATCTTTCACTGGACTTACTCTTATTTCTCTTCGTTTTGATCTTATCTATTGCTAGCAATAAATCATCCATCGTAACATAATTTCTCCCTTGTCTAATAGCATTATATCCAGCCTCTGTACACGCGTTCTTAATATCAGCACCACTAAATCCGTCAGTTAGTTTAGCTAATGAGTCATAATTAATTTCGCCTCTAATTTTCATTTTATTTAGATATATTTTGAAAATCTCTTTCCTACCGCTAAAATTAGGTAACGGGACTTCTATTAATCTATCAAATCTACCAGGCCTCAGAAGAGCGGGATCTAAAATATCTATCCGGTTAGTAGCAGCTATTATTTTTACATTATCAAGAGGTTTAAATCCATCAATCTCAGCTAATAACTGCATTAACGTTCTCTGAACCTCTCTCTCGCCGCTAGTCCCCATGTCTATTCTTTTAGCACCTATAGCGTCTATTTCGTCAATAAAAACAATTGAAGGGGCTTTTCTTCTCGCTAATTCAAAGACCTCTCTTACTATTCTTGCTCCCTCACCTACAAACTTCTGTGCGAATTCAGACGCTACAACCTGGATAAAAGTGGCATTACTTTCATTTGCAACGGCTTTAGCTAACATTGTTTTTCCAGTTCCCGGAGGGCCATAAAGTAATACTCCCTTGGGTGGCTCTATTCCGATCTCCTTGAACAGCTCTGGGTTTTTAAGAGGTAACTCAACAATCTCTCTTAACTCTCTGATCTGCTCCTCAAGTCCTCCAATATCAGAATACGCAACGTTGGGTTTTTCAATTACTTCGAATGATTTTACGAATACGTCTTCTCTATTTGGTAATATTTCAACTATTGATGAGCCTCTCTGTGTTAGTGCTACTGACATCCCAGGCTTTAATTTATTGATATCAACTGAGGAAGCAACCGTTACGACTAAATTGGGTCCAGAAGAACTTCTAACTACAACTCTTCCGTCAGGTAAAACGTCAAGGACGGTAGCCTCTATGAATGGTGGTGACAATAATTTTTCTAATTCACCCTTATACCAATTGAGGTCTTGCCTTAATTTCTCTAGCTCTTTTGTTAAAGCTTCTATTTTTTCTTCTAAAAGTCTCACAATAGTTTCATCATTTGTATAATTGCGAGATTTAAAGCTGTCGATATCTCCAGACAATTTAATCCGGTATTATTATTGGTGTAATTACCCTAAAAATGTTTAAGAGTAGTAATAGCCAATATAATACTATGCAAAGCCAAGCAATAAAATACTGTGAACTATGCGGTGCTCCTATTAAAGGTAATGGTATAACCGTATCTTATGAAGGGAGTATAATTACCGTATGTCAAAGCTGTTATACAAAGATTAAGAAATCAGCTAAGATCGTAGATAAGATAGAGAAAAAAGAAGAGAAGAAAAAGATAAAAACTAGTGTTCCGAGGTTATCTACTGAAGTGGAGCTCGAAGTAGTTGATGAATATTACAAAATCATAAAAGAAGCCAGAGAGAGGCTAGGTTTAACACAACAACAATTAGCACAGCAATTAAAAGTTTCAGAAAATAT
The DNA here is from genome assembly GCA_028277025.1 of Sulfolobaceae archaeon. The sequence goes on along the minus strand of JAPYVG010000042.1, from coordinate 5,487 downwards.
TATAAAGAGATTTGAAGCAGGAAAACTTAAACCAACTCTCCAACAAGCAAAGCAACTAGAGAAAATATTAAACGTAAAACTTCTGGTACCGGTAGAAGAAGGTGAAGAGGAGGAAGGTGGAGAGAAGGACTTTTGGCTGACATTAGGTGATGTAGCACAGATTAGAGAGGGGAAGAAGTGAAAGCTGTATTATTCGTAGACAGTGAATACGAAGATGAAGCTTTAGCATTAGCTGAATCAGCAGAATATGAAGTAACCCATATATATAAACTTCCAAAAAAGCCCAATCCTAATTTTTATATTCCTAAAGATAAGCTGAATGAGTTTAAAAATAACGAGGAAATTGAAGCAATAATAATTTTTGATATTCTCAAGTCTAGGTATTTTGTGAATTTAAGTAAGGAATTAGTTGGCAAAAAAATACTAGATAAAGTTCTCCTCCTGTTAGAAATTTTCGCATTACATGCGGGGTCTAAGGAGGCAAAACTCCAGATAGAACTAGCTAGATTAAAATATGAGTTACCAATAATTAAAGATCTATATAAAAAGACTAAGATATCAGAACAGCAAGGTCCTTTAGGAGCTGGAGTTTATGGAGTAGAATCAGCGATTAGGTTGTATCAAAGGAGGATAACTAAAATCAGAAAAGAGCTCGAAGAACTGAAGAAAGCAAGAGAAGATCAAATAAGGAGAAGTGAAATGAAGAGTGTAGCAATTGTTGGTTACACAAATGCTGGCAAAACAACGCTATTTAATGCGTTAACTGGATTAAATCAGAAAACAGACACTTCTATGTTTACTACAACTGCTCCTAAAAGATATGGGATAAAATTGAATGATAGTAAAAAAGTGTTATTAGTAGATACTGTAGGGTTTATAAGAGGTATCCCACCACAGATTATAGAGGCATTTTTCGTAACATTATCTGAGGCGAAATATGCTGATGTATTAATTTTAGTCTTAGATGCTTCAATTAGTCAAACAATGCTTATTGAGATGCTTACAAGTTCAATGGAAGTTTTGAGGGAGTTAGGAATATCTGGTAAGCCAATGCTAATTGTAATGAATAAAGTGGACTTAGTAAAGGATGGGGAACTAAATGAAAAAATAAATATCGTAAAAAGGTTAGGCGAAGAAATGTATTCTCCAATTTATGATGTGATTCCAGCCTCAGCATTAAAAAGGTATAATATTAATTTAATTAGGGATAAATTATCGGAGATTTTGAGTTAAGAGAAGTATATGTATTAAGGCTTGGTCATAGACCAGAAAGGGACAAGAGAGTTACTACTCACGTAATTTTAGTTGCTAGAGCGTTTGGTGCTAAAGGAGTTTACATAGAAGGTGAAGACGAGAAAATAAAGAATACTATAGAAAAAGTAATAAATGAATGGGGAGGGAAATCATATTTTTCAATAGAGTTCATAAAAAATCCTAAAAAATTAGTAGAAAAATGGAGGAAAGAAGGAGGTAAAGTTATTCACCTCACTATGTATGGGATTAACATCAATGATAAAATTGAAGAAATTAGAAAAATTAACTCACCACTCCTCGTGATAGTTGGCTCTCAGAAAGTTGAGGGGTGGTATTATTATAATTCAGACTATAATATAGCGATAGGAAATCAGCCTCACTCAGAGGTTGCAGCGTTAGCAATTTTCTTAGACAAATTATATAAGGGCGAAGAGCTAAATATACAGTTTAGTGATGCAAAATTAAAAATTCTCCCCCAAGAGAGGGGGAAGAAGGTGATTAAACTTGGTTAACGTCCAAGATTTTATTTTAAATTTAGCCAAAGAATTAGCTGGAGAGGACGCTTCAAATTTACTTAAATATTTGATGCAGAAAAAAGTGGAAATTACCGATGAAGATTTGGCTAAAGAACTAGATGAAAAACCTAATGATATAAGGAAAAAACTTTATGCTTTATCTGAACATGGTTTTGTAACCTATAGGAGAACTAAAGATAAAGACTCACCAAGGTATATATATTACTGGAAAGTAAACATAGATCAGATTAATGATATATTACTTAATAAAAAAAGGTTAATACTAGAGAAGCTCAGATTAAAATATGAACAAGAGAAGGATAATTTATTTTATTTTTGTCCACAAGATAACATAAAATACAATATGGACGAGGCATTCGAAAACGAGTTTAAATGTCCTAAATGCGGTTCAGCATTACAATACTACGATTCGGAAAAAGCTAGGAAATTTTTAGAGGAAAAAATTAAACAACTTGAAGAGGAAATAGAAAGAGAGACTAAACGTGGTGCTAACAGTAGTTGATTTATTTTCTGGAGCTGGAGGTTTTTCATTAGGGTTTAAAAAAGTAGGGTTTAAAATAGGATTAGCAATAGATATAAATCACGCGGCGGCTAGAACTTATTCCGCAAATTTCCCAGAAGCAGTTGTCATTGAAGATGATATAAGGGATATAACAGCTAGTGATATACGTTATTTGTTAGGTAAGAACCCAGAAATTGTGATAGGAAGTCCGCCTTGTGAACCATTTACAGGTGCTAACCCGTTGAGGATGAAAGAGCCGTTAGACAGGCTTTATTTAGACGAGAGAGGAGAACTAACACTTGAGTATATACGTCTTGTAGGTGAGTTAAAACCTAAGGTCTTCGTCATGGAAAATGTACCTTCACTTGTTGGTACAGAGAGTCTAAAGGAGTCTTTAGAAGCTGAATTCAGAAGGGTGGGATATGAGAAAATTTATTTTAATTTCCTTAGTGCAGAAGATTATGGCAACCCATCAAGGAGAACTAGAGTTTTCATATCTAACATTCCCCTTAACCCTCCAAAGGTTAAGAGAAAAGTAACTGTATGGGACGCTATTAAAGATATTCGGGGTAACACCTTAGTTCCAAATAATGAAATTCAGGAGTTAAATGAGAGGAAAATAAAAGAGATCGCAAAGCTAGATTTTGATGACTATTTAACAATGTTTAGGGGAGGCTCTGGGAGAAATATTCCTCTCTATATAAGGCTTAACCCATATGATTTAGCCCCTACCGTCATGGGTAATTCTAGGTTTGTCCACCCTTTTGAGAACAGATTTTTAACTGTAAGAGAGCAAGCCAGATTAATGAGTTATCCAGATACTCACGTATTTTTAGGGAGTAGGGATGAGCAATATAATCAAGTTGGAGAAGCGGTTCCAGTAGTCTTATCTACTGCAATTGCGCGTGAAATATTGGGAGTAATAAATGGTTGAGTTGATAATAGTACTTCATAATGTGAGTAGTTCACAAAAATTAATAGATTTCGCAAAGCTAGCTTTTCAATTAAACATAAAGCATCTTGTAGTAACTAAAGTAGGTGGAGTTGCAGCACAAGCTGGTTTAGCTGAGGTCAGCAAAATTGCTTATAAATTAAATAAATCCTTCCTAATTTTCCCAGATTTAAAAGACGCAATAGATCTATTATCTCCCGATTCAGTATATTTAATAACACAGCAAGCTGAAAAGGAGATTTCACAAAGGGAGTTTGAAAATAAGAAAAGAATAATGCTAGTATTTTCTGGTTTGGAAAGCGGTTTTAATAAACTCGAATTGAGTCTAGGCGAAGCATATAAACTACCCAATTTCACAAGCGATCTCCCAGCAACAGCTATGTTAGCTGTACTAACAAGTTGTATAATTAGTGGAGAAGAGTTTAAAAAAGGTAAAAGATAAAATTATAGTGGGCCCGTCGTCTAGCCTGGTTAGGACGCCGCCCTTACAAGGCGGAGGTCCTGGGTTCAAGTCCCAGCGGGCCCATATTTTACGCTTTACTCTTTTGATAGAACGATACGTGAATGCAACAGTAAAGGTTAAATTTGCAACAGTGTAAAAGTCAGTAAATAGTGGGGAGATTTTATGTCAAAAATTAATGTGGAAAAGTTGGATGACCAGAAGAAGTTAAGTATCTTAAGGAAGGCTGTTGAAAAGCATGGCTTAAGTTATGTCTCACGTTTTGTAGGTGTAGATAGGTCAACATTAAATCGTTATCTAAACGGGAAGATTCAAAGGATTCCGCAAGAGGTTATTGAGAAGGCTTCAGAGCTTTTAACTGTAGATGAGTTAAGTGACGTAGTTTATGGTGTAAAGACTACTGATGTAGACCCTACTACCGCTATCAGTGTAATAATTAAAGCTAAGAAGGATGAGGGATTTAGGAACTTCTTTCTATCCTTACTATGGCAAGAGTTAGGAGATTATATAAAAGAACCCTCAAACTCCTACCTGGTTACTAAAGACGATATTGAACTATTTGAAAAGATGGTTAGGAATGAGAAGAGTAGGAAGACTGCAGAGGAGAGAGTGAACTATTTGAGGAGAGCTTTAGCTGACCTGGATTATGAATTAACTCCTACAAAGCTGAAGGAGTACATTTTAGACCTATCAGAGGAGAGTAAGGGTAGGGCTGAACATACTGCAAAAGCTCTTAAACTTTTCATTAAAGACGTAGTGAAACCTAAGAGCCCGAGAATAGCAAGAGAGCTTTACGAATCGTTCAAAATTCCTAAAACTAAGCCTAAGTATAAGCCTTTTATCCCCGAGATAACCACTGTTAAGCAAATTTTTAATAATATAAAGGATATAGGTGCTAAAGCCTTCTTCCTTCTCTTAGCTGAGACTGGATTAAGAGTGGGTGAAGTATTAAGCCTAAAACTGGAACAAGTAGATCTAGAGCATAGGATAATTCGTGTTATGAAGGAGAGCGAGACTAAGAGAGCTTATATTTCCTTCTTACACGAGAGCACTGCTAAATGGATAAAAGAGGTTTATTTACCATACCGTGAGGAGTTCATTAGGAAATATGAAAGTTCTTTAAGGAAATTGGTAGAGGCAAACCCTACACAAGGGATAAATATAGAAGAGTGGAAGGCTAAGTTATTCCCCTTCAGAGAAGATAGCCTTAGGGTTGAGATTAAGGAGGCTATGAGGAAGGTTTTGGGTAAAGAGTTTCGCCTTTATGACATGAGGGCTTTCTTCACTTCTTACATGATTAAGCAGAAGGTTCCAGGTACAATAGTGAACTTGTTACAAGGTAGAGCACCGCCTCAAGAGTTTAGGATTATGGAGGAGAACTATTTCGTGATATCTGAGATTGGGCTTAGGGAATGGTATGACAAATACGCCCCGAGGCTATTGTAATACTAATGAAGGGTTATATCTCACATATACTTAATAATAATATATTATGAGTAGTATCTTCAGCGAAATAGAGAATGACATGCAAAACGCTTTAGCAGAATCGTATAAGATAACTAGAGGATTTTTTACTACTCTTTTTACAGATGCTGCAGCGTTAGGAAGAGAGACTGGAGACTTAATTTTTAAGCATAAGTTGATTCCCTTTTCTCGGGCAATACAAGACGTAGAAAACCAGAGCGTAAAAGAGACACCGATTTTTAGCCCTCTGTCAAACTTAGGTATAGAAACCGGGAGACAGCTCTTCAATGCCGAGAGTAAATTAGTTAGTAACATTATA
>JAPYVG010000234.1 GCA_028277025.1 Sulfolobaceae archaeon | reverse complement strand
AAAGTGATGAGCTCGGGAAATATAAATGATCGGTGATTAGGGTCTTGAGTGCTGAGGCTTTAGTTACAATATTATGTCCGAGACTTTGTACCTAGGGTATAAATAGTGATTTAAATAGTATGTAATTAGCACACTCATATAAAGTGATTGTGAGTTTGAGATCGTTGGGCTCTTACCCTAAGAAAAGATAAAGTTAGCGAATGAAAAGAAGGTTGAAAAGAGCGAGTATTTAGATAGAACAGTAAAGTTATCTTATAAATTTCCAGTAATCTTCAACTCGATTAATCTAGAAAGTAATAAAGAGCTAATCAGAAAAGGCAACGTAAAAAAGATTAAGGAAAATAACCTGTGTTAGAATAATCAAGCTAGAAATGTAAAATTTTCTATTGTTACCTCATTCGTTTATTAACATAAATCAAGTTCCTGAGCTCATAAGATAGTTACAGACATTAATAAAGTTAGAAAATATAATTAAGAGGAAAGCACAGAATAATAATAATAGGTAAGTTTCATTTAAGGATTTATACTCCACGCTTGTCCCAGCATTAGATCTTCTAGGCTTTATGATGAAAAAGTCTTTTTATAATGTGGAAAGTAGGTGAAATTTATAATATTTATAATACGTCCTAAAGTTTTGGCTTTTTAGTCTAAAATTATAAATGTCTAAACTAATTTACTGCTTCTCATTTCTTATGTCGAACAAGACCAAAACTTAATTATTGTTCCTTATCATAAAATTAAAAGCTAGGAAAGTAGCTAGATAGCTTCAAGTTGGTAGTTCTTTTTGGTAGATTCTGAGTCTAAACTGTAATTTGCATAAGTCAATTTGGTTGAATTCTGAACTTTCATGTTAAAGTTATTAAACTATTATCTAAGATGAATAGATGATATGGCTTAAAAAATTAACAAAAACTTTATATAGATATTCACTCAATATGTTTTTGAACCAAAATGATGTCTCTCAAGCTAAAGGCTAAGAGAAGTAAGAAGGGTTTAAGTGGTGCTGTAACAGCGTTAATCTTAGTAATTGCCAGTGTTATAATTGCTTTAGTAGTTGTAGGATTTGCTTTCGGTTTATTCGGTGCACTAGGCGGTACACCCACAGTATCACAAATAGGAACAGGAACACTAAGTCCCTCCAGCAGCGGATACCAAGCTGTTATTACTTTACACTCTACCGGTAATGTACAAATAGTATCTGCATCAATAGTAGGAACCAATGTAACCGCGACAAGCTCCTCGACTGGCACATTGACCGCTGGTCCTAACACAGTTACAATATACTTCTCATCGGTAACTGGTTTCAATCCACAGCCAGGTAGTACTTACCAGATAAGTATTGGTCTCAGCGACGGTACTACAGTACAAGTAGCAGTAACCTATACTGGATAAACAGTACTCTAATTAAGGCACTTTTTAAATCCATCTTTTTTTGTAATTAATATCAAGTTTTTTAACCTCTCCTTAAAGCATTTGTATGTTTAATTAAAGCATACTAATTCTTCTTTTAGAAACTTTCGATTAGAGTGTGAAGTGAGTTTTGAACACGGATTTGTAATGATTGAAACGGAGTAATAACCTAAGGAATCGTAAAACAAGGATAGTTAACGAGGTTGTTACTTTATTAAGTGCCTTTTTATGGACTTATGTAAGGCTTGTCCTAGTAATGACTAACCCCTCAAAAGCCAGAAAGGTCAACTCTATAAAGGAGTTCAGTGTGGGAACTATAAAGGAAAAGGAAGTGTTTCTTCATGAGGTAAATAGAGGGTAACAAAGCGTATACCGAAGCACTGAAATATACGTAAAGCATAATAGAAAACTAAGGTAAAATTCCTTATTCGTAAAGAGTAATAAACGAGCCTACGTTGAACCACCTTAAAAGGAAGAAAATCCCTACGTAACTTAAAACCCTAAACCACGCTTTTTGAATCAAAGGCATTAATAAAATTACAATAAAAACATTTTCTCTTTTATTAAATCAGGTGAGCATTACTTGGTTCAGGGAGAGCTTATTGGGATACTAAGGAATAGATTAGGTTTTAGGACTCCTACTGTTACGATCTCAGAACTTGATGTTAATGGCGTGATCGTTCTTGAGAACGATAAAAAGCTTTAGAAAACGTAATTTCTCAACCATTGTTGCTACAAAGGAATTTTTACGACCCCTTTTCAGAAAGGGAGTTAAGGGGCGGAAAGCCTCGCCAAGGGGACGGATAGCCCCGTGTTTAAATACTTCTTTTTCTAAAACATCTTTCAGTGACACTAACGACGCTCCTTATATAAAATATATTAGTCAGATCTGGGTAATACAGATCTGACTGGGGTTCAGGCCGTGACGCTCCTTGGGCTTAAAGCTTGCCGGGGAGCTCGGCCGCCTCCAACTCGGACCGGAAGTTGGGCAAAAAGCCCGAATAAAACATAAGGGTGAGTATAATTGGAGGCCCCCAGTTGCAGGAATAGACGTATCAAACGATAAATTAATTGCACTATAATAAGCAGTTTAACGCTAGTGAGTAAAGCAGGTTCCATGGCGTAAGTAGTGTGGACTATGCTCAATTTTTAAGGAAAGTTTTTATACCGGAAGCTCCCCAAGCTTAATGGGACTATGGGAGGAGTAGCCATCATCTTCCTTCAAGGGACTAGATGTAATTTGGATGAAAGTCCCCCTTTCAAATGGGAGTGGTTCTCTGAGCCACTCGACTGCCCACCCTATATAATCCCGAATTGATGGTAGGAACGATGAACCCTCTGGGAGGGGAACCCTTCCAGGACAGGGAGAAAGTCAGAAACTAGGTCGTCCTCTTCTAACATATCTAAACATACCTTATTATGCCCGTTGATACTTTTTAAGGCTGATTAAACTTTTAGTAACT
>JAPYVG010000041.1 GCA_028277025.1 Sulfolobaceae archaeon | reverse complement strand
TGGCGTTCAGTAATAAATCTTTCGCTCAAACTCCAAGCATAGTGTTAGCTAACATTGCCACGTGGGTCCTTTCAACCCACGTGGCGATTCGGGGGAGGGCTTACCTATTTAGGCTCATAAGGCTTATTATTATACCAAACACTCCAAACAACCCTTGCCAACTTCCTAGCCAAAGCAACATACAACTTCTTACCCTTCAACCTATCCTTGTGTGCCTCATAAAACTTAAGTAAGGTTGGGTTCCTAGAATAATTCCTCACTGCCAAAAAATAGAACAAGCTACGCAAGTACTTATTACCCCTCTTGGAAATCCCCCTACTTACCACAGCCCTCCCACTCCTCTCAACTACCGGGTCTAAACCACAATAAGCAACAAAGGACTCAGGCTTAGGAAAACGCTTAACATCACCAACAATACCAATAATAATACCAGCTGCAAGCCTCCCAACACCCGGTATCGTCAATAGAACATGGTCTTGAGGGACTTGCCCCTCAATCATCCTCCTAACCTCCTTCAACCTCTCTTGCGTTTCTAGGAGGTTTTTAGCCAGGATTTTGATTTCCTCAAGTACTATTGGCGTGTATTCAAGTTGGTATAGTTCTTCTTGTGTGAAATCTCCTTTCGCAAGCCTTTCCAACCTGTCCTTGCTTACCTTATCGTTATCACTTACTAAGAATAATGCCCTCTTCAACCTATTCTTGTATTTCGTCTCTATGTCCTTTAGGAATAGGTAGAGTGTTACCAATTCCTTCAAGGGGTTGTAATCGTACTCCTTAGCCTTGTCAACCATGTTTTCTAATTTTTCAGCGTCATAAAAATCTGTTTTCTTTCCCCTAAGCTCTTTTTCTCTTGATAACACGTTTGGACTGACTTGTAGTACTTTTATCCCTTTCTCCTTGAAGTATTGTGAAGGCCTTATTGCGTATACTCCAGTAGGCTCTAGGACTATTGCGCAAGGTTTCATCTTGAGGATTTCTTCATAACCCTTCAAGTTGTTCTCGTATTTTCTCACCCTCCCCCTGCTAGTTATTAAATGTTCTTTTGATACGTCTACCCCTATTACCCCTACCTCTTTGTCACACCTATATGCGTGAATTTTATCACAATGTTCAGTCCGACGGTAGGGGTTTGTCACGCCAATACCCGAAGATTTCACTTCAGTTTCCCTCTCGACCATGTTTCCCCAGTCGAGGAGAGTATTACTCTCCTCGACTAATAAACCTATATAGGTGTTTCCCTCGAAGGATGTATGATCCCTTAGCCAGTGACGGTTGGGAAAGCTACGTCACGGGTAAACGCTCTGTCGGATTTTCATAGGGTTTGATAGTTCAACCTCTTATTCTCATACTCCTCCTCATGACATCTATGGGTTGACCATCTCTCTCGAGTACATAACGAGTTTCATTGAGCACCCTACTCTCCCTCACATTAAGTTCATTGTGCTGTTCTTATTTCTCATGTTAGCATTTGTGGGGAGAGATAGGAATGTTGAGTGATAATGAAAACATAAACTTCACGGTTTGTCGGAAACTGCGGCTCTTTGACGAACTCCGAATGAAATAGTTGGACATACGAAAACAGAGCCATATATGGGAAAAAAGTTATTATGCCCGATGTAATCCCTTTCCCCAATGCGAAACAAGCTAGTTATCTTTTCCTTTATAGGTTCAACAATAGCACCCGCAACATTAGCTACTACACACTTTCCCTTTCCTATAGCACTATTTTCCTTCATTCTGGCTTTTTCAGTAGTAATAATGACTTACTTTCTTGTAAAAGTTGAATGGAAAGAAGGGGGACTATCAATTTACGTGGAGAGAATAGGTAAAATCCCATATTTAGTTTTCATCGTTTCATGGATCACGAGTTATTACCTTTACGTTATTTACACTGTGGTTTATATCCCATATTACGTCCTAAACCTTGATGGTTTAGAGGCTATCATTTTAACCGTCATAATATCCGTCAGCGTGTATTTATTAGCTATCATGAGGAAGGCAATTTATGCTTTCCCCTTCATATTTTTCTCCCAGGTAGCGTTAGTATTACCAATAGGTTGGAAAGTTAGTATATCCCATGTACCCTTACCCATAACTTCCTTGTTTACAAACATTCTTTCATCATCACTGATTACGGTTTGTATTACCCTCTCCACTTTTATAAATGGCGATAAATCATTCTCGAACTACATCCCTATAGCCTACATGATAGGCGGTTCAATGTTGTTTTACAGTTCGTTCTTATCCCCTAACATTATCTCGAGTTATGGTGTTGCAATAGGTAATTATGGTTTAATTTTAGCTGAACTTTATGCGTTAAATAACTTGTTAGAATACCGCGGGATAAGTACTAAGGTAAGGGGATTGTTGAACACGCTCATAATCCCCTTCTCTCTCATAGGTAATTTAAATTATTCCTTGTTTTATAATACCCTCATTGTCCCTTCCTTGGTAGCACTTTACTTAAGCCTATCCGTACTCTCTTTTTCTTCCGTGAAACTGCTGGGTAAACTTCTACTTCCCGCAACGTTAACTTCCCTTGCCCTTTTCATTTACGGTGAGTACGCTATTCTCTCCTCATCCTTTGAAGCAATTATTTCAATCTTATTAATTCTCTTTGTAATAATAATCATGTTTCTATTTGAAAGAAAATTGGGAAAAGTATTATAAAAATGAGAAGGAAAAGGATTTTGATGAAAATAAGTAAACCAGTAATTGCGGGAATAGGGGTACTAGCGGTAGTAGTAATAATCTTAGTAGTAGTATTTGCATTCCATGTCGGTAGTACAACTAATAGTCAGATGAGCAATTCGATGGAATCTAATCAGATGAGTAGTTCGATGGGGAGTAATTCTATGTCATCTGGCGGTATGCAGTCAACTTCCTCTATGAATACCTCAACAACATCTTCTTCCTCATCTGGAGGTTATGCATGGGGTGGGTAATTTTCTAATAAAAAGTCAATATCACTTTTTTAATTATTATCAATTTATTGTGACTATAAATATTTTCCGTAAAAATTATCTTTAATAAATTATACTTTTTAATTGTCCTTTCGTATATCTAATCTTGTGTTTCAATAAGGTTAGTATAGTATTTAAATAAAGTAATTTAAATAACTATTCGCTAAAATATATCTACGGCAGTTATCAGACCAATGAGTGTAAGTAATATAAAGAGAATGGTTATAGGGAGGTTTTACAAAAGATTGCCTTTAATCGCTGGTCATAAACTACTTTATTCTTGTAATTTATGGATATAAGTACTAACAGTAAGAAAGAGTGTAAAAAGAATTATGGTTTCTTTGGTAAATTCTCAATGATCTCTTTCATCATCCTTCCGTTCTCTAACATCCATAGATCATTGTTGAAAAACATGTAAAGTCTAGAGGGATTTAATTGTATTACTTTTCTTGCTAACTCCTCTAGCTCATCCCTGCTGTACTCATACCAATACCACTCAGTCCTACCGTGGAAACGTAAATAAATTGTGTCGGTGTTCTTTACGATAAACGTTCCTATTGGGGAATCTATTGAGACTATCGTAGCTTTTTTGAGTGGTAACTCGTTCTGGTACCATTTTATATCCCTAAATTCCACGGCCATTTTTTCTCCGACTATTCCCTCAAAGTATAATATTCTCCTTAAGTTTTCCTCATTGAACTTGAAGCTCTCTGGGAATTGGAAGAGATAAAGATCTGGGTTTATAGGCTCGAAAATCTTCTCAAACTTATACCATGTTTCGACGTCCTTTAATTTCTTTACGTGAGTTATAATTCTGTTCACTTTTACGACCCAGTGAATGAGTGAGGAATATTTGCTCCACTTCTTAATTGCAGATTGTGGTGGGAAGTGATAAAAGCTTGAGTTTAGTTCTACAGCGTTGAAACCAGAATTTTTCACATACCAGTCTAACGAGTTTCCTTCGTTCCAACTATAGCTCCAACCCGATGTACCAATGAATACCTCCATTAATTTTCTGAGGTTTTTCCCCTAAATATGCTTTTTTAAGGAGGTTTCGTGCTCTGGGAATAACTATATATCAGAGGGCGGAGAGAACTAAATTATGGGTAACGATAGAAAGTCACACGGTATGCGTATCACTACACGTATAGGTATTTTAACAATCCTTGCACTGATAGTTTTGGCCTTAGGTGTTTTCCTATATTTTTACCTTACATCTCCTCAAATTGATATAATAGTTTTGCCCTCATTTTCTAAAATTTACTCCATTGCTGCAATAAATAACCAAGAAATTGCAATAGCGGGGGTAAAGTTTTATAATAATAATACACTTTCAGAAGGGGTTGTCGCGCTATTTTATCTTAGTAATAAATCTTGTCTAGTAATTAATGTTTCTAAATATTTTTATGGTGGTTATACGTATGCTATAGGGTATAATGGAAGTACACTTTTAGTTGGAGGAAGTGAAAGGATAAATGGTAGTCTCCATTCCTCCTTAATAGCAATAAACATAGATAATGGTAAGATTTATAACCTATCTAACCTCTTTTCGCCTTTTTATGATTTAGGACAAGTTTATGCGATAGCGTGGACTGGGAAGTATTGGCTTGTTGGCGGGAATGCTTATATTGTATATTTAGGCGGACAAACTTTTCTAGTGCCATTCCTAATAATGATAAATAGTACCGCTCATAAGGATTTAACCTCTTTATTACCATCTGAAATGACTGTATTGGGTGGTACTTCCTCTATTTACTCAATATCTCCATCTAATTCTGGGATATTAGTAGTAGGTGGGAACGCTATAAATATGACCGCAGCAATATTTAATGGGACTAATTTCACGGAGCTAAAGTTCGGGTATTTACACATAGGAGTATTATTAACGAGTTATTGGTGGAACGGAGAGGCAATAGTGGGCGGTGAGAATTTAACTAATCCTAATACTCCACAACCATTTTTAGGTTATTTACAAGGCGGTAAATTAATTCCAGTAAACTTAAATTATAAAATCGGTGTTGTCTCGGCAGTAGGTAGTTATGGTAATGAGTTATATATAGCTATAAGGGTTCCTTTCGAGACAGAAAACGGTACTGCTTATGGTACAGTATTATTACAGGGAACTTCCTTTACTTCTTTACATCCTATATTTCAAAAATCATTCGTAGTGATTGAGGATTTAAAGAATGTAAGCAATTATGAAATAGGAGTTGGTTATAAGCAACAAGGGTCTAACTATCTGGGTTTAATTATTATTTTTAGGTAAAATTACCTAAAAATAGCAATTTTTTAATAATAAGTTAGTTAATTGAATATTATACAATGTTTGTCATTTTAAATACATTTGCATACCTATCTTTATGAAAACTTTAAGACTAAGGGGACAACATTTAATAAAGTTTTTATATTCACACCTTATTAATATAAAATATGATAAGGGGTATTTTAATATTATCCATAAGTTTGTTAATAATACTATTTGGAATATATCTAGTATCCCAACCAATAGTAGCGTCTGGTTATACAATCTCAAACTTTAATGCCCCGATTTTAAATTGGTATCAAGTAAGATATAGCGAACCTTGGGTAGGAACAATAATATACTTATACTCTTATTCAACTCACACTGCAGAGTTTAATGCATTAATAGCTGGTAAAATAGATTTTGCAACTATTGATCACGTCTCTGAAATAGAAGAGGCTTTAAAAGATTATAAGAATACTGTATATGTTGCGATATCACCAGTAACTAGTTTTGGCCAATTAGTTTTCGCATTTGGAAATAACTTAACTGCAAACTTATATTTCAGATACGCAATAAGTAGTTTGATAAACCCGCAGAACATAACTGATATAGTATGGGATAACGGTGTATTAGGTAGAGATATACCTTATTTTGTATCTCCCATATTGTATCAAGAATGGTTCAATCCTAATGTAACAACTTATTATTATGCATATGAGTCCTACAATTTAACTAGGGCTGAAATGTATCTAGAAATGATACCTGGTATTACTCATGTAAATGGTCAGTGGTATTACAATGGAAACCCGTTGAAATTAGTGTTCTTATATCCAGAGGGTTCCTCCCCATTACAGAGATTAGCTTCGTACTTACAAGCTCAAGCTGCTATGATTAATTTAACTATAGTACCGGAACAGACAACATTTGGTACTCTAATTACTGCAGCTACTACACCACCTTATAACGATTTCAATATAACTACGTTCGGCTGGATAGATTTAGGCCCACTAGTACCGTCTTGGTTGGAAGGAATATATACGAATCCTGGTAATGTTGGTGGGTTCTCCAACTCAACAATAGATACTTTACTCAGTGACTCTCTCACAGCGCCAACTTTAAGTCAGAGTATACAAGACGTGAAAGAAGCAGAGTATTTATTGCAAGTTCAATTACCCTACATAATAATCGTATGGAGCAATGCAATACAAGGCGTTTATTTACCAGGTTGGGCTAACTACATATACTTAAACGTTACCGCTGTTTATGCTGTTAGTATAATAAACGTACATCCGACTAATAGTGCATTAAACGGTACTTTCATATTCTCCTCTGTCTCCTCCGATACTCCAAGGCATATGAATCCATACGCAAGCGTTAGCCTATACGCTTTCAACACATTAAATGACCTATATGATAGTTTAGCAATTACTAACCTAAGTGAACCCACCACAGTAGTGCCACCTAATCAGTTAATTCCGTGGGTTGCTCAAAACTGGTCAATAGTATATATACATAATGTTACGTTACCTAATGGTGCCTATGTGTATAATGGTACAGAGTTAATAGTGAACTTAGTACATAATGATACATGGATTGATGGAGTGCCTCTAACAGCTTATGACGTGAACTTTACCATTTGGTGGTATGATTTACCGGGTATGATGGGTACTAATACGTTTGATGGACTACATGTAAACTACACATATTTAGATGATAACGGTTTTATCAATGGTGATCTGTTTGGTACTATTCCAGCAATAGTCTGGACCAAGGTGACTAGCCCGTACCAGATAATAATATACTTGAATACTACTAATTACTTGCAAATAGATCTAGCATTAACAGAATACCCCATAGTACCAGCTCACATATTTAATACTACTCCACCGCAAATAGTGTATGCGGAGAAGATAGCTCCGTTAATATCTAGTGGCCCCTATAGGTGGGTAGAGTGGAACTTCCAGGCGCAAGAAATAATAGTGACTGCTAATTTACACTACTTTAGGATTGATCCATACTTATTCTTACAGTCTGTAAAACAAGGACAATCCTATACGTTTACTATGAACGTAACAGCCTATACTTGGGATAACTCTACTGATACACTAACGCCTACTCAAATCTCTAATGCTACAGTATATGTATACTTAAAGTACTTAGATGTTAGTGGGCATTCGTATAGTAACGTAACGATAAACGGTAAGCCTTATGTAGTAATTGCTAAGAATATGGGCAATGGGATTTATCAAGCAGTCATAAATGCCAGTATGCTAACCCCCGGTGTATATGAAATAGTAGCTAAAGCAGTGTGGAATGTTAATGGGAATTTAAGAGAAGAATTCAGTTACGGTAGCTTGAATGTTACTCCAGTAACTGTAACTACTACAACAACTACAACTACGTCTACTTCAACTGTAACTACTACAACTACGTCAACAACTTCGACTTCTACTACAACAACTACAACAAGTATTAATGTAGGATTAATAGCTGGTATAGTGATTGTTATTATAATAATAGCAGCGGCTGTATTCTTAATAAGGAGGAGATAAAGTCAGTTTTTAATACTTTCTTTCTTTTTTCTAAGTTTTATTTATTTTTTATATTTATATGCTATAGCTAGTTAACTTCTAATTTACATTTAGTTAATATAATTTGTTTGTAGTAATCTCAATGTAGAAAATTTATATTTTTAAATGCTGATTATATTATAATAAATAGTAATGGGTGTATTTCTAATGAGGATCCCAGTAAAGTATTTGATAAAGCGTATAATTGAGAGGATAGCATTGCTGTTTGTAATAGTTAATTTCCTATTTTTCTTATTTAACATAGTACCAATACTATTTCATTTTAACCCAGCTGACTTCTACGTTCCCCTCACATATAAAGGTATTTCAAGGTCTGCCTTAATTGAAGCTATAGATAGACAGTGGGGACTTAATGAACCATTATATATTCAATACATTGATTACGTTAAGAACATGTTTACATTTCATTTCGGTTACTCTCTCTCATACGGTGAGTCTATAACTACTCTTGTAATGCAAGCTATCCCTGTAGATCTTATTATACTAGTTCCAAGCCTTATCTTAAGTATGATTCTTGCAATAGGGCTTGCGATGATTTCTATAGCTAAAGAAGGAAGTATAGTAGATGTAATTAACACTAACGCGGCAATTTTTACATACTTCATTCCCGCATTTTGGGTTTTCGCAATAGCACTCTATATTCTGGGTTTTGAAATGGGAATAGTACCGACTAATGTGGCTGAAGCCATTAATGGTACTCATGGAATAGCGTATATAGCCGGTTTATTCAAATTCGCCTCTCTTCCCATAATCTTATTGACAATCTTATCTTACGGGGTGAGGATGGTACTGACAAGGTCTTACGGTGTAGAAATCACTAAAAGTCATTTCGTAACTTATTTAAAGGCTAGGGGGGTTCCTAGTAGGAAAATTTTGTTTAAACACGTTATGAGGAACTCAATTATACCGGCACTTACTAGGACTGGGATCGATTTCGCTTTCATTTTAGGTGGTGCGGTGTTTGTTGAAGATATATTTAATTTCTATGGTATGGGCGAGTTAATAGTCCAAAACGCTGAGTCTTTTAATGTGCCTGTACTTCAAGCTACATTCTTTATAATCAATTTTTATGCTGTAATTGTGCTTTTGGCTGTTGACTTAATTTATCCGTTTATAGATCCCAGGGTGAGGTATGAATGAACAGTATTATTAAAAATAAGGTGTTAAGAGAGTTATTTCATAGGAAGTCCTTTATTATATCGTTAGCAATCTTAATATTTTTTGTAATTATTGCAACCATAGGGCCTATGATGACACCGTACAAAAACCCCTATTCAGCATCTGAATATTATGTTGCGGGCCCCTATTCGGTACCTAGTTGGGCTTCTATATTTCCTCAATACAAGTACTATCCTCCGGATATAAAGAATCTTCAGATAAGTGCTAATCAATTTGTTGGAAATGGTACTTATCAACAATATAATGAAAGCTACTATGTAGTATATTTAAAGCCTGGAGAAGAGGAGAATGTTTCCTACGTCTTTTTATGGAATTATAGTGAACCTTATACCTTTTCGTTCTCACTTAATGTGATTCCTTATACTAAAGGAGGTGTACAAGTAAACGTTTATATGGTTAATTCAACCGGTTATAGGTTCTTTTTACTAAGATATGTGCCAGAGCAAGATCTATTTTATTACTTTTCTGGTGCATGTCCTATAAAATTAAATAGTGTTAATAATTTAGTCATTTCACCAACAACTATTACAAGCTTAAACAGTCCTTATGTGGGTTCTCTTTCATATAGGGATCAAATATTATTCCCAATCTTGTTTCCCTTAGAGACACTAGATACGCCTGGGAAAATAGTTATTCAATTAAGTGTGATTAATGTAGGAAATTATCCGGCAAAGGTGTTGGTTAGCAAAGTTAATTTCTCAGACTTAGGTTATCGCTACGGGCTTTTAGGAACTGATCAAAATGGTGCTAGTGTCTTTGCTGAATACGTAATAGGGGCTAGGTTTGACTTAGAACTAAGTCTTTTAGCGTCGGTCATTATAGTTGGAATAGGATTAATTATAGGTTTAGTTGCAGGTTATGTTGGTGGGATAGTAGATCTGATACTTAATTCAATAACTGATTTCTTTCTCACTATACCGGGTTTGCCGTTAATAATTGCATTAGAGACTGTATTGATAATTAGCGGGGCTATTTTAAAAGTTAGTAAGGCTGTCCTTATCTTATTAATAATCAGTGGGCTCTCATGGATGGCCACTATGAAAATAATAAGGTCTGTAACCATGAGTTTAAGAAACAGAACGTTTGTCGAGGCTTCAAGGGCTATGGGTGCTGGATCATTTTATATAATTAGAAAACATATCTTGCCAAATATTTTAGGAGTAGTATTTGCGCAAATAGCCTATGACGTCCCTGTTGTAATATTAACTGAATCTGGACTAGACTTTTTAGGGTTAGGAATAACGAATTTCCCTACATGGGGTAATATGTTAGGTTTTGCCACTGATGCTGCTTCCGCAGCTAATTCCTTTGCGTGGTGGTGGGTATTACCACCTGGATTATCGATAGTGCTTCTCTCAGTAGCGTTTTATTATATAGGTACTGCGATCCAAGACGTTTTAAGCCCGTATAAAGTAAGAGGTGAATGAGAATGAGTGGTGATGGAATATTATTAGATATTAAAGACTTAAGGACTTATTTTAGGACTAAGAAGGGTTATCTAAAGGCTGTTGACGGGGTATCTCTTCAAGTCCCAGTTAACTCGATTGTAGGTTTAGCCGGCGAATCGGGAAGCGGTAAGTCAACATTAGTCACAGCAATATTCAGGGTTCTCCCTAGAAACGCCGATATAAAAGGTGGTAAAATTCTCTTTGAAGGTCAAGATATTTTACAGCTTGGTGAGAAAGAGTTCAATTCACAAATTAGGTGGAAGAAAATAAGTTGGATACCGCAAGTTTCTATGGACGTTTTAGATCCCCTTTATAAAGTTAAAGACCAGATGATAGAAACTATATTGTCTCACGAAGATGTTTCTAAAGCTGAGGCGTTAGAGAGAATATACAAGATTATTAAGGAAGTCAACCTAAGACCTGAAGTAATAGAGAAATTTCCTCATGAACTTTCTGGGGGGCAGAAACAAAGAGTTGTAATCGCTACGGCTTTGCTTTTAAACCCTCTTTTAGTAATCGCTGATGAACCTACTACCGCTTTAGATGTGATTGTACAAGCTCAAATTATGAACATAATTAAGAAGGAGAAACAAGAGAGAAAGTTTAGTATGGTTTTCGTAAGTCATGATTTAGCCTTATTAGCTGGAATAAGCGATTATTTAGCAATTATGTATGGCGGTAAAATAGTCGAAATAGGTAAAGCAGAGGAAATATATAAATCACCTTCACATCCTTATACTCAACTCTTACTTCAGTCAATCCCAGATATAAGGAAGAGAAATTCTGGGTTAAAGTCTATACCCGGTTCCCCACCAGATTTGATAAACCCACCAAGTGGCTGTAGGTTTCATCCAAGATGTCCTTTCGCTATGGAAATATGTAAGGTTCAGGAGCCAGAGATGACGAAGGTTTCTCCAACTCATTACGTTGCTTGTCATTTAAGGAAGTGATGGAAAATGATAGAAGGCAAAGGTTTAAAAGTGTATTTTAAGACCAAAAAAACTCTAATTAAGGCGTTAAACAACGTAAGTATAAAGGTTGGAGAAAAGGAAATTGTTTCAGTAGTTGGTGAGTCTGGCAGTGGTAAGACTACACTAGGCAAAACGTTATTAGGATTGATAAAGCCCTTAAGTGGAAAGGTTTTATGGGACGATAAAAACGTTTTTAAATTAAAGGGTAAGCTATTAAAGGAGTTCAGACGTAAAAACCAGATAATTTACCAAGATCCATTCGATGCGATAGACATAAGGTTAAAAGTTTATGATGTTATAGCTGAGGGTATAAGAATACATAAACTCGCTAAAAACAAAGAAGAAGAGAAAAAGATGGTTTATCAAGTACTAGAGGATGTAGGATTAAGCCCAGCAGAAGAGTTTGCTGTCGCTTATCCTTCACAGTTATCAGGAGGACAGCTACAGAGAGTAGCGATAGCTAGGGCTTTAGTACTTGAACCCGAATTCATAGTTGCCGATGAACCGGTTTCAATGTTAGATGTATCTATTAGAGCTAGTATATTAGATTTATTTAAGAAGGCTAATGAGAAAGGGACTTCTATTCTTATGATTACCCACGATATTTCAACTGCTGCATATATCTCAAATAAAATCTTTGTACTCTATCACGGCAAATTAGTAGAGTACGGGACTACTGAACAAATAGTAGAGAGACCAAAACACCCCTATACACAAGCCCTAATTTCTGCAGTTCCCGTGCCGGAGCCAGGTTATTCCACTGATATTAAACTTTTTGATTCAGATGAGCCTGACCCGCCTAACGGTTGTCCCTTGTATCCAAGATGTCCATTTAGAAAAGATGTTTGTAAACAGAAAGAACCAGAATTGGTTGAGGTGGAGCCAGGTCACTATGTCGCATGCTTCTTATATTGATGAGGAGAAAGAGCTTAAAGTCGGAAAGGCAGAATATTTTTCAGCTTTCATAGTATCATTTACATTACTCTTTTCTTATATCAATGGGTATCTAACTCCTTCAATTATAACACTTCTCATTTCCTCACTAATGTTAACTTTATATAGGAAATCTCACCTTCTGAGGGCATATAAACAACTAAAGGAAAAAGGCGAATACTTAGTAGAAAATAAGTATTCAACTCAAGTTAAGGAAGGGAACAGATTAAAGATTATATTCCCGATTATATTACTTTCTCCATTTGTTGCTCTATATATATTTCCCATTCCAGAGAATCTTTTTATAGCTTTAGCGTTTGTTATGGCATACCCATTTTCAAACCTCCTAATCCCCATTTTAGTCTTTGGCATTCAAAAGAAATTAAATGGCGAGATATATTCGATTATGGAAATAGTAGATATAAAAGAGGAGGATAGTTTTTATATAAAGAAATATGGATACAAGTTAAAACGTTATTCCTTGTAAAGTTGTTCTATCTTAATCACCCTCCCGTTCTTAATTACTTTGTCTTTATAAACCAATATATCGCCTAATTTAACATGATCCTTTCCTATTTCACACTCCTTAACTTTACTTATAAAATCTAAATTCCTTACCCCAAAATATTTCAATGCAACGAAGCATATTGCATTCTCGCATTCTCTTAACCAGCCTATATTAAAGGGCCTAAAATACTTTACAATTTCTTCAAATTTTTTAGACAAGCATTTAATTCCCTTTAAATCTAATTTATCGTAAAATCTGAACCCACTGGCTGAACCCAGAACGTAATTTTTAAAGACATCAAAACGCGATTCTGACAGTGGAAAAGACAAGCTATTTAATCTTTCTATGACTTCTGGGTGAATGACGTTGTGGAATTCCACTAAGTATTTACTTTCCCCTAATATTAGCTTGTTAGTGAATACTTTTTCCGCTTCATCCAATTCCATGTTTTCAATTGAGAGTAAAACATTCTTTGAAATAATTGCTTTAAAGCTTACCTTATTATTATTATATATAATTTTATAATTATACGCTTTTATATTATATTTCTCTAAAAAATCGAGGAGATCTTTTATGTTTTCAGTATAGGCGTTTATGACATAATTTCGTACTATTAATTTCACAAAGAATGAAAGAGTAAAAGAGAGATAAATATTTTCTTTATAATTCCAGGAATTTTATAATTACCATAAACGGGAAAAAAGGAAGAAATAAAAAATTAACTTACCCTTATCTTAGATTTAATTGCATTTAAGGTATCTTGAGGTATTGTAGTCATATTATGTGCGATCTTAGCATGTACTGCTAGCTCACTCAGTAACTCTTCTTCACTATCAGCATTTACTATCTCAAAACCGCACTTCATCCCCACGTCAGTATGGGAATCTCTTTTTTAGCGTAAAAAATGAGATGAATAAAATACATAAAAAGTCGAAAGAATAAGATTTTTCGTAGAAAAGTTTGTATAAACGAGGGCGGACCTAATTATATGCCC
>JAPYVG010000233.1 GCA_028277025.1 Sulfolobaceae archaeon | reverse complement strand
ATTGGGGGTGTGGGGGATTCCCCCACAAAGGTAGCCGGGCAGGGATTCGAACCCTGGTCCCAGGGGCCAGAGCCCTGGATCCTTGGCCGCTAGACTACCCGGCTGAGATTTAATTTTAAAAAATAATCTACATTATTAAATTTAGAAAACTGTGTAACCGGTATATTCAACGGCTACTTGTACAGTAGTACTGTCACTTAGGCTAACGCTTACCTGATAAACGGTGCCGGGTTGAGGAGTAAAACCGGATTCTGTCGGAAAAGTTAGTGTAACTGTGGTAAGTCCAGCAGATAACGAAATAGGGGAAATGTTACTTGCCGTTACATTGGTTCCTACTATTGATGCAGATACTATTTGTACCTTACCGGTAGAGTGTAAAGTAATAGTAGCTACGTAATAGATTTGACCGTTACTACCAGTAGAACTCAATGTCCCTGTTCCTACTTGTGTTACTGTGGGTGTACCGCCTAGTGCACCGAATAAACCGAAAGCAAATCCTACAACTACTAAAGCTATTATAACACTGGCAATTACTAAGATTAACGCAGTTACAGCACCACTTAAACCCCTCTTACTTCTCTTGGTATTAGAATTTTTAAATCGCTCACTTATAATTATCGTTTTCATTGAAAAATGATGAACTTAATGTCTATATAAAATTAACTTAAGGAGAATCGTGAATAAAACTAGAATTATTAATGTTAATTGCATGGAATGTTAGAAGTAGTGGGGGACGTAACTTTAAAACATTCAGAATTTAACTTAGAAACTTTTCTATACCCCTAGAAGGTAGAGGCTCGTCGTTCAATTTGTCATTAAAGTTTCTAGAGCTATTTCACAACTAAATGTATAAATAGATACTAACTCGTCTCTGTTCGAATTCACGTAGTACTCCGAACGATCTCAAAAATTCGGAACTTTTATTTCATAATGACTTTAGAAAGCCGATACCCCCCCCCAAGAACTCATAATTTAATATTAGAATGAAAGTTATATGAAAAATTCAAAAAGTAAAAAACTTTCGTTTTACATATAGATCATTTTCGAATTCATAAATTTTTACCTAGTTTTTAAGGTCTCGTCAGCGTTAAAACTTCTATTATTATTTACATTCACCATATCTAGTCTTAGAAGATAATTCAGAATTATTCTATAATCTATGGGTTTACATCAGAAAATTAAAAAAAGTTCATAATTGACTACGAAAGTGAGATTATTTTATCGTCTCATTATAATACTACTGTGGTAGATTTTGGGAATAAGGTTTTTAAAGTAAGTGTGTAATTTTTATCTTAGCCGGGTAGTCTAGCGGCCAAGGATCCAGGGCTTTGGCCCCTGGGACCAGGGTTCGAATCCCTGCCCGGCTACCTTTGTGGGGGAATCCCCCACACCCCAATACTAACGTATTTCTCAATTATCCTTTCTAAATGTGAAATGTAATAATGCCTTTGCTCATCATCCCCTCTCTATAAACTAGAATTGTCATCATGAATAGCGTGTGAGGTGTTAATAGTCCAATTATGATTGAATTTACTCGTCACTATCTGGAGAGAGATAATAGAAGATAAAGTACTTATCATGACTATTTATTCACATATTGCACAAGGAGGGGCTAGCTTTCCAGTAAAGTCATACAAATCACTCTTTAACGGTATCGTTATTAACCCGCGATTCGGCATATTACCGTTAGTAGTGAATGGTCAATATTATACCAATCCGTCCATTAGTCAAGGTGGCAATGGGTTTGGAGCAGATATAGTAGGGATATTCAACTTTATGACACCAACTCTCTCTACAATTTATGTCAATACAATTTTTTACGTCAGCCTTTAAATCGTCAGGAATTGGTTATTATCATATTGATTATGACCTTTTAAATGGTTTAGGTAATTTTACTTCTGCAAAGAATTTTGCTGATACCCCCGCGATTCATATTCAAATCCTAAACAACTTAATTGCACCTTCTATGCCAGACTCAACTAATTTTAACCCCGCATTATCAATTTACTCAAATTTCGCTACTGAACCCTTTAATAAGGCTATTGAGGTGCACCAATTTATATAACTTTCGGTGACCGTGGTGAATGCATGGGTTTGCAGTTAAGGGGTTTTGTTGGCTATCTAAATCCAGTAACTGATGATTTTACAATAACTGTCCCATTTCTGAATAAGGAGGTTTTGTTAAGCCCCGGTTTGGCGTTTGGCGGAGTAATACAGCCACCCCCAAGTTGGAGTTAACTTTATTAGTTAATTGGGCTATAGCTAACGGTATGGGATTGTCTAGGAATATTTTTGATAAATGGGTGGAGTTAACTTTGTTCGAATCCGATATTATAGGACAGTTGATAGCTAGAGGGTATGAGAATCTGACAGATCTCGTTCAAGAGTATTTTGACCCCTCGTTTGAGACTGTCGAGAAAGGTGTTGATTACGTGGTAAACGGGATTATAAACGCTTATAGTGCTGGTGGGGTAAATGCTGTAATTAACTTTCTGAAGTCGTTATGAAACTTTCCGCGGAAGGACTGCAACGCTTCTACGTAACTACTCGTTATTTTTAATCGTTCTAAGTATCGTTTTGACAAGTGATGTTTATATAGTATTACTTTCGATTTCTTTCTCTAATAGTGCTATGTAATGGTGTATTTGCTTATGTCCATCATCTTTCTCTATGAAGTAAACAAAATACATGGAGGGTTACAAAAACTTATGTAGAAAATTACCCTAAACTCGTCAGCCTCACCTTTTTCCGGTTTATCTTAGGCTAGAAGAATCTGACTTCCTTATATAAAACATATTAGTCAGATCTGGGTAATACAGATCTGACTGGGGTGTAGGCCGTTGACTTCCTTGGGCTTAAAGCCCGGTGGGGAGCTTGGCCGCCTCCAACTCGGACCGG
>JAPYVG010000040.1 GCA_028277025.1 Sulfolobaceae archaeon | reverse complement strand
CGAATCACATAAATTAGCCAACTCAACCTTAAATAAAATTAGTCTTCCTTTTAACAAACCAAAGTAGGACTTACCATGCTTCCTACCCCAACTTCCTTAAGCTTGTAAAGTACTTGAGCTTAGAAACAGAATAATTCATTAGGAGAAAATTGTCGTTAAATTTCGTCTCCTCAAGGTCAAGTGTGATCTCCTTTAAATAGGTTTGAAAACTCCTCCTTCCCTCGCGGAAGAATGTATCTATTAGGTGGTAGTCCTTGAACTTGTCGTTTCTCTCTTCCTACCTCAAGTTCGAAACCCTTTTCCTTTTTCTCGTTAATCACCTTGTCTAGGGCCTTGTCGAGTTCATTCATTAGAGTTGTCCAAATTGTTTCTCCCTCTTCAACGACTGTCTCTTGTAGGAGAAGAGTGCTTTTTGGTGGGACTTTCCCACCTAAGTATTTCGTAAACGTTTTGCCATCCCTAATTTCTCCCTCTAACCAAGAGATGTCGTAGACGAACTTGATTCTTTGAGGAGTAATGTAACGTCCCACTTGGGTTTCTTGGAGTAAAGTGACTCAAGTTTATCCCTAAACGTTTCCTATGGAAAGACTTTATCAATCTAGAGCAAAAGGTCTTTCTCAGTTGAAATCGACTTCATAATATTATCTCATCCCAATTTCTCATTAATATTACCCATCACTTCCCATTTTATCTCTTAGATAACATGACGTGGTGTCCGCACTCTTTCCCTTCTAGCGTTACTGATGTAGGATTAAGACACTTTCATTCTATAGAAACAAATAGAAATCGCAATGGAGCCCTGAATCGCCCTATTAGGTTGGCGCTGACTAATTCGTTAGCTTCACATACATGAGACTAAAATAAATTTCCAAGATGAGATTACTGATGCGTCATTTTAGAAGATGTCATCCGCGGTAGATAAGTACGCTTATTGATGAGCAAAGATATGCGTAAAGAAGATAGAATTCTTATTATATTGCAACTTAGAAAAACCAAATATGGGCGTTATCAACGCATTAGCAGAAATTCCTATAGTTTTCATCCTTAAGTAATGAGATAAGATTATCTAATTTATTTATAGCGAGCTTACCTAATTTACCGTAATCTTCATCCCTATCATTTACTCCATAATACTCATGAACTCCGTGAAAATAAGGGTAAAGCCCAGTAAACATACTTATATGAGCCAGTAGTGTCCAGTGAGACGGCGTAAAGGCATTATCAATTTTATTAAAACCAATTTCGAGAAGTTTATCTAGTTTTGACGAGTAATTCTTTCTCAAAGTATCTGTTACTATCAAAACGATATTAGGTTTCATTATTTTCATTGTTTCTTACTATAGTATCTAAAAGCTTAATACCTATCATGAGAAGCGAAAGCTGTAAAATATACAGTAGATATAAACAAAGTTTTGATCAAATGTAAAATGATAGATAATATTATACTTCGAAGAGTTTTTGGTTATCTTTTTCTAAATCTCCTAGTAAGCCATACCTAACAGCCCTAAGAATCCATTTAGCGCTCTTTCTATACCCAAGGACTTCGCACATGATGAATAGATCGCCTATAATCACTTTCCAATTACTAGAATATATCCTTCTTCTTAACCATAAGTATACATCATTACGTAACATGAGATAATATCTTAGGAAATTGGAGTAATAACAATACTTTTTGTACTTTTCACGATCTTTATCATTCCTATGTAACATGAGCTTTAGAGCTACCAATAATTTCCCGCATAACCTCGAATAATATTTTGATCTTTCCCCGGGCTTATGTAAGATCACTCTCTCCCTATAAACTAGAGGTAAATATCCAAATTTTTCAGCCCTATAAGTGTACTCAAAATCTAACCTATCAAGAAATAAGCTCTCCAAGAAAGGTTGTCTTAACGCATAATCTACGTTCAATATCATGCCGCTATTGGCTACCCCCCTAGCTGTGTAAAAGTTAGAGTTTGGAATTTCCTTGTCTATTAGAGCGTTATCTATATTCACACTTAATATTATTGGCAGTGGACCTCCCTTTTCTTTTAGCTCTTTAGCTTCTCTTACAACTTTACTGGGAGCAAAATTATCAAGAATAGTCGTGTCTTGATCCAAAAACATAATATAATCTTCTCCCAGTTCTTTAGCAACTTTCGCCGCTTTATTATAAGCCTTTCCGAGACCATAATTCTTATCAAAAGGAATAAAGTAGTCTGACAAATATTGCACTTTATTTAATGGTTTTCTAGTCGAATGATTGTCTATGACAAGAATCTTAACTCTATTCTCTTTTTCTCTGATTTTCTTTATAATGCCAGCAACAAAGTCTTCTTCGGGATTATAAGTTACGATTGTAATTAACATCACAGATAAAAGTTTAAAGGAAGTTTTAAATATTTCCACTGAAAGTGCCATGATTAAAATTAGCGTAATAGTTCAATAAATTCTGATTATATAATATTCTACTTGAGGAGGATAACTAGGAACAAGAAATTGATAATAATAATGAACAACCCGAGATTACATGGTGAGAGGGTTAGGGAGTTCCTGGTGAGTATAATTTGGAAATCCTTGTACCTGCCCCTTATTCTCCTCATAAGAGGCATGCTGATGGACCTTTAGTTTTCCTCGAGAATAGGCTGTATTCCAAGTTCTACGTTATTTATAGATATAAGAGATATTGTAGGCACCTTAATCTTTTGCTCAAATTTTACTTGCTCAATTTTTACGCTAGATCCAATAATGTGAGCAGAAGGGCTAACAGTATTAGCATTAGGATAGTCTGAAGAAATAATAGATTCTGTCGCACATATTTCCTAAGGATCTCTCATATAGGTGTTCTAATTAAAATGTATAAGTTTATAGGAACTCTAGTTTGATATATTTAAAAATACATCCATATCTTCTACTTCATTAAAAATGATCATTGGCGATTTATTCGTTCTATGTGAGGTTTTTAGGTTATAAGAGAAGTATTAAGTGGTCTTTAAGGACTGCTAAATATGGTATACTTGGAGATTTAGATAAGAATATAGGTCTCATCAAGCAATACCCCCTTATTACTTATTACGTAATAATGGCTTATTATTAGAAATTCTCCGAAGAAAGCGATTTTTTCGCATATTAACGTTCTATAAATTATATTAAAAAATTATAAATTTGATAAAAATTATAAATTTGATAAGAAAGTAAATTTACATAATTTGAATACATCTGGCCCTCCAGCACCTACAACCGAATTAACCTTCTTATTGTCAACATTTAGGAGCTTTATTAGAGATAATTATTCTTCTTGTATTGTATTTTAATGCTATCGCTATACCCTTATTAACACCTCTTGGATAATTAAAATATTCGCCCTTATTCTCAACTAATATTCCTAGAAAATTTTCAATGAACTCCGGTAGATTTACTGTTAATTTGACTTTAATGTCTGGCGTAGAAACTATAAATACTATTTCTGAGTCTCCTACTTTTTCAACTATGTTTATTTCAACTGAAGGTCTAGATCTAGACCATTTAATTTAATCACCAGCGTCGTTAAAACAATAATAGAATTTTATTATATCAATAATATTATCACTGAAATAGAGTCTATCTGGATCTTCTTTGCAAGTAATTTGCATCAAAAAATCTAGTAATAAAACGATACTTAAAAACATTGTTCTTCATTAGAATTAGTACAACTGCTATGATTATTAATATGTAAAAGTAAATGATATATATGTATTGCAAAATATTTTTCACATTATAATTAATTATGATAGTAGATGAATTCGTTATTATAATAAACGACTCATTCGAATAGCCAGCTACTATTTTATCGTAATTATTTATATACTCATTTATTCCAGATTGATAATTTTCTCGTATCAGAACAGGTATAAGTGAATTATAATCATCTTTAGCTATTTTTATAATGATCACGCTGGGATTTTCATTCTCTACTTCTAGTCTGGGAACGTTATTTAGCTTTATAACTGTAATATTGCTAGAACTATATAATATTGTATAATTCTGTATGGACTCAGTGATTTCTTTTTCATAGCTAGAGCTTACCAAAGCAGCTGAGGAATAATTAACAAAACTTAAGTTTAAGGCAGAAAGTAAATTGTGAAATTCCGAAACATTATAATCGGGAGTTTCCTGAATCCATAAAGGTTTAGAAATATTTACAAAAATGATATATTTAGGGATAACTGCTATAGTTTCGGATGAGAAATTATACACCAATATTTGTGAATTATTATAAATAATTGAGGAGGAAGGAAGTGTGCTAGTTAGCTTTTCTATCTCCACTTTATTTATGTAATTGGTAGTGAAGTAGTATTTTGGGATAAAATTTTTGGTAATAATGATATAGTTTATTCCTAATAATCTTGCGGCATTTAAAAATGGTTGATAAGAAGATAAATTAAACGATGGATAAATAGTAATAAACCATTCTAATGAATAACAGTTATATGGGAAATACGACGCATATACATCCCCATTAAATAAAGTTTGCCAAAATCCTGCTCCCACGTACGTATTATTAAGAGAAAAATTGTATGCAACATAATCTCCACTTGTGGGAAAAACTAGGATTCTTGGATTTTTATATGGCCCATCATTTATGATGTTTGAGACTTTCCATAAGTAATTGGGCGGATCCCATGCTATGCTTAAACTTAGCTGGCCAGAATAGTAAGGATATATCTGTGCAAAAATAATAATTAATAACATAATTGCAAATATTATTTTTGTTCTTTTTCTTTTTGTAGAAACTAATCCATTCCCTAAAGATATTGAAGCAGAAATGAATAATACAAATGTAAAAGAAAGCCATGGAATATCTAAACTCCATAAATAGGGAATGTGTGAATATAAACTAATGTATGATGGGAAGAGATAAGGGGCCGCTAGCCAAGCTGACAGTATAAGAAAAGTCACTAGACTAATATAATAGATCTTAGGGATATTTCTATCTTGACTGATAGCTGGTAATACTAGTAACGCTACAAATAAACCACCAATGAAAATATAGTAATAGGGAATTAGGGATATAGTATTAGAAGGTAAATATGTTAAAGTTAGTACATTAAAAATTGAGCCATTAAATGACTGCATGTAAAATTTTAATGCGTTTACATAGTATTTTTCTCCTACGTGGGAAGAAAAATAACTTACTGCACCGAAATAAGAAGGAAGTAATGATATGATATTCAGTGAAACTAGAATTATCACACTAACTACTAAAAGAATCAGCTTTCTCTTCACCCTGAGATTTGATGAGAATAATAGCCCTATAAAAAATATCCCAATAATCAGATAAGTTGTAAGTACTAAAGTTAATATGAATACTATAAAAATTATAAGTAGTAATGATGCTGCAAGTATTTCTAGAAATTTTATTATTAGGTTGTCATTGTCTATTGTTATTGAATCTATAAAATAAATTATCCATGGGAATATTGCATGAATGGGTATAAATGTATTAGGTAGTAAGAGAAGTTCATAATAGAGATTCAGTCCAGAATTTAGAAATATCTCCGCTCCTATTGCCACAATAAATGAAAATATGCTAATATTAATATTATATCTTTGAATATTTTTATATATCAATAGAGATAGTGCAGAGTTACCTATAAATGTGGTTACTAAAAAACTTACCATTTCCCCATATTTATTGAAAAAAGGAAAATAAAATAAACCGTATATTATTAGTATAATATTATTTCCAATTGACCCGCCATTAACATTAGTAAAGAAGGGCTGATAATTGTAAAAATAGGACATGCTAAGCGGAAATACGTTGTCTCCTACACTATAAAAAACATATTTATGGAATAAAATAAGTTCAGTTATTAATGCG
The DNA here is from genome assembly GCA_028277025.1 of Sulfolobaceae archaeon. The sequence continues at coordinate 8,241 of JAPYVG010000040.1, read as the reverse complement.
GAAAATATACTTGACAGAAGAACGAAATAATACTTATTGTGAATCAGCCTATACATACTATTGATGTTCATTTTTCTACCCTTAACTTTTTAAGTAGTTCTAATAAATTTTATTGTTAGATACGTTGTCTATCTCGGCATGCATAGTTACATATAATCCTGATACTGAAATAGTATTCAAGATTATTCATATCCTAAAAAACGCTCGTCTCCCCATAATTCTAATTGATAATAACTCCTCTGATAAAAACTTTTTAAGCTTATTACAAAACGTGAACACTGTAATACCTTTAGAAAACAATGTTGGTTTAGGTAAAGCATATAATATCTGCTGTAAAGTTTCTAAAGAATTAGGGGCAGAATGGGTATTGTTTCTTGATCAAGATTCATTACCCTTAGAACCTTTTAGTGTTAATGAGGTTATAGAAAAGTTAAAAAATGATGCTCAACTTTATTATAATACAGCAATAGTTTCAATTAATAGCGATACTGCAACTAAAACCACTAGAATCAATGAGGATTTCTATTTAGCTAGGTATATAGTAGGAAGTGGTATGATTGTTAAAAATAGTGTTTGTGAGAAATATAAGTTTCTTGAAAATTTATTTCTATATAGTATAGACATAGAATATGCAACTAGATTAAGACGAGCTGGATATTACATACTTGCCTACAAAAAACAAATGCTTGAGTACAGGGTTGGAGAGACCTATAAAAAATATAGGAGAAGAATTCCTATATATCTTAGTCATTTGTTGTCTAAGCTAACTGGAAAAGACTTGATAAGTTATCCCTTTTATTCTAATCCAATGAGATATTATATAATGCTAAGGAATAATATATATCTACTAACTCGCCGCAAGGTCGAGATAACTTATTCCAAGTACTTACCCTTCTTTGTATTATATTTATACGAGAGTTTAGGGTTAAAAGAGACGTTAAAATATGTTTTAAGAGCAATAAAGTATGGAATTTTCGGCGACTTAGATAATGACAACAAAAGAATATTTAATTTGAAGCAGAGGTAATTGGCATGGCAGTAGAGGTAGTATTCTTTAATATACCTCATTTAAGTGTGGGAAGAGGAGGAGAAGTATGGGAATCTCAAGTTATTGAATACTTAAATAGGAGTAGTGAATTTAAGGCAAAGCTTATAACCACAAATTGTTGTCACATAAAAGACGTAGTAACAAGTTTCGAATATAAAGTTATACCCTTAAAAAAATATTTTGGTCTACATTTATTTAACTATAACGATATAAAAAATGATCTTGAAGAAGCTGAGATAGTTTACTATTTTAATTCATTTATTGGTAGTCAATTGCCTATTCTTAAGAATATCAAGAATATTAACAAAATCATATTTGGTTATCATGCCAAGAACGATTGGAACTATATTCAACGCGTTTATTATAGACTTCTTAGCTATAAAATAAGAAACATTGGTTATCACCACGTACTTACAAGATTTTATTACGAAATACTCATAAAGAGAGGATTCAATAACGTGTTCATAATACCTAATTTCGTAGATTTAAGTGAGTTCAAAAGAGTTGAAAAAGACAAAAATTTAATTGTAGCGCCTGGTGCAGTAACCAGGGAAAAAGGTATAAACACGTTATTAAATATTGCCAAAGTAAAAAAGGATCTGACTATATACATTACTGGAAATAAACCTTCTATGAAACTACCTAAAAATTTAAAATATCTAGGCAAGTTAAACAGAGAAGAATATACTAAACTCTTGGCTAAATCTTCAATTTGCATCTTACCTACATACGGGGAACAGTTTCCGATAACATTTCTGGAATGTCTTGCGTCAGGTAATTTGGTACTAGCAAGAGATTTACCAGTTCTAAGAGAGATTTCTGGAGGTACAGAAAGTGTTGATTTTGCCTCTAGTGATAATGAATTTATTATAAAACTTGAGAATCTTATGAACATATTAGATAATATATATAAGTTCAACACTCTTTCAAATAAATCTATAGAGAGAGCTAAATTATTTGATAAAAATATAATTTTAGAAAAGTTTAAAAGTAAATTGCTCGAAATAGCTAAAGAATAACATAATGTCGTCACTGGACTAGAAATTATGTTACTAAACTTAATTCGAATAAAAACTGTAAACTAACTGACAATTTTAGCGTAATTAATCGTCTACAGCTTAAAGTTGATACTGTGAAGAATAATAACTATAGAGCAGATTTTGTAATCGCTTTAAAAATAGGCCAAAGTGTGTAATTTTTATCTAATTCCTAAGCAGTCTAACTCAGTCTGCTTATCGAGAATCTTATCAACTCAACTAGGTATTAACGCAATAGTTCATAATGGAAGAGAATATAAAGTTTAAAGTACTCTAGATAGTAGATAAAATGGATGTTAATAAAATTTCCGTAATAATTACAGCACATAGTAGGAAAAATTCTAGAAGCTTTAAGCTTAGTTATAAATAATAATCTATTGAAAGATAAATTAGAAATAATAATAGTAAAAAATTATATAAATATCGTTATAGATTCTAAAATTAAGAGGCTTTCTAAACTATACAATACAATTTCGATAATAGAGAATGATTTTAGATTAGAGGTGAAAATATCTAAAGGAGTTAAAAGCAGTTCGGGTGACGTTATAACTTTTCTTGAGGATGACGACATATATTTGCCCGCTAGGCTTTCTAATATTTTTCAGATATTTGAAAAAGATAGCAATATAATTTTTTATCATAATATGTTTGAAATTGTTGGCGATAAAAAAATAAATGAGATTGTTTCTGACTATAAGCATAATATAACATTTGCTTGTAATGATAGGCGAAAGATATGGAAGCAAATAGCTAAGACAGAAGCCAAGTTTAATCTTTCATCAATGGCGATAAGAGCTAGTGTATTAAGATCATGAATGGATTTAATTTCTAGAATTAATCTTGCAGTAGATAATACGTTATTTTACATTTCATTAACCGAAAAGGGATGCCTAATGATAGATCCTAGAATATTTACTAAGTTTAGAGTATCTGACAAAAAAGATTATACTAAAAACGAGAAAGAGCTCTATCCTTTCGTGTAATTTATGACCGAGAAGTTCTACGAAGACTTCATTTTATTACATTCTGTATTCAGAGATAGTTATTTCGATTACAGCCTAAGGGAAGGTTTATTATTTTGGTATTTAAAACATAAAATTCTCTCTGAAAAGAATAGTACAAACTACGATATACATATTACAGAATTTTTAGATTTAATACTTAGAAATAGGTTACTTATAATATTATATTTTGTATCTTTATTACCTTATAGTATAAGAAAATATTTTATAAATAGATATTTTATTCAATAATATATATATTTAATTATTTAATAAGCACTTAAAGTTGAAATTTAAACATTATCAACTAACATTATTACTTATATATTAGCTTCAAATAAACCTTTGAAGGTGGTAATTAATGGCGAGAGAATTATTTTATAAATTGTCTAATTTTTTTCTTATTTTAAGCAATAAATATGGATTTACAAATTATTTACACTTCTTAATTAAGAAGGGTAAGATAAGGTTTCCAGGTGGTCTTAGTATTAGAGTGAATAGAGAGAACTTTGGGGATATATTATCTCTTTATCTTTTCTCTATTAAATACGGCGTGGATATAGGTAATGACTGGAAAATAGATGAAAATAACTATACAATAACTACACCAGATGGAATAAAATTTTCGCTTGAGGGGTTTGATTTTATGATATTTGCGGAAACGTTTCTATATGATACTCATTTTATAGATTATAATTTAGAAGGTAAAAACGTAATACATGCTGGAGCATATGTGGGCGAGACTGCATTATATTATGCTAAAAAAGGTGCTTACGTATACGCTTTTGAACCTCAGCTAGACTGTTATAATATAGCTATGCAAAATCTTAGATTAAACCCAGAATTATCTAGTCGAATAGTATTAAAAAATTGGGCCATAGGAGAAGATGGTGAAATAGAATTCCCTAATACAAAATGTTTTGGAGGTATATCAGCTTATGATAATTACAAGGAGAAGGTAAAGGTAAGAAGTGTAAGCATTTCTACGATTTTAAATGAGTTTAACATTGCCAATCCAGATATATTAGATTTAGATATAAAAGGGGCGGAATTCCAAGTTATTAACGATAAAGCTATACAGAAATTTCAGATTGTTAGAATAGAATATCTTACAGTAATCAACGGTAAGAGGATTGGGGATTTAAATTATTTGATTGAGAAACTTAAAGCTTATGGATTTACCAAAACTAGAATTTATAAGCATAATGAGTTGCCGTTTAATATTTCAGTTAATGGTACAATTCTTGCATCAAAATAAAATTAATTATTGTTTATATTTATTGAGAAAACCCTAAATCACTAAATTTCGTATATTAGAATTATATTTAATAATATAAAATAAATTCTATTATTCTATTAATTGAAAGTCGATAATCTGAAAGATATACTGTCTACGTAGTTATCTCCTATAAATATCTAAAATTCTAAGATATCAGGTATACTAAGGAGTTATTATAAAAACATAATTTAACGGGAATGATAAACAGAAATGCTCTTAGATTAATTTTTTTATGATAAGTAATGGACGAATCATTTAGGGATTTTTACTTAAGGGGGCGTAGAGTTTACGAGGGTACATTAGAAGAAGAACTAGGAAAACGTAATAGAAAATAAGAGGATGCTATATTATATAAGGAGAGAATTAAAATTGTTATTTCTAAGCGGTATTAATAATGTCCTAGACGTAGGAGGAGAATTGGAGCCGCCTTGTATTCTATAAGCCAATATGTGAAGATAAGTAACGCTTATAGTGGGGATTTATATATACCCCCTGAGTATATACAAAAAGTTTTACATAATATAAAATTTGTAAATGCTACTGTATATGATTTAAGCTAAATACTCAATAAGAATTTTTTGATGTTGTATTGCTAATAGACGTAATAGAACATTTATTTGATACGGATAAAGCAATAGCCGAAATAAGGAAGGCTTTAAGGAAGGATGGCTTCTTAGTAATATCTACTCCTAATCTTTCCTCGTTTGCAAATAGACTATTATTACTTATTGGGTATCAACCTCTTGGTACAGAAGTATCTACCAATAAACACTATGGGAGACTAAAGAAATACAATTTAAGAGAAGGTGTTGCTGGTCATATAAGGGTGTTCAGTTATAAAGCGTCACTTGAGTTCTTGAAAGATAATGGATTTGAAGTCATAAAAACATATACTGTAATAAATAATTGGCCTAAAGAGTATAGCCTATTACATCACATAGAAAAATTCCTTATAACCATTAACAAATCATTAGGATCAAGAATATTGGTTATAGGAAAGAAAGTATAAACAGGTTTGAAAATCAGTAACATGTTTGGCAGTAAGTAATAATTTAAGGAAAATTGACGAACCGAAATAAGCCTTATATTATTAGAAGCTAAAATAGGCTTAGATATACCTATTTTTCTCGACGTTAAAGAGCCCATCAACCATACCCTGCACTATTGCCTTAACTCCTCTTATACCTCTTCCTGCTTTGTTTGCGACGTATATCCAATACGTTAAATAGATTGGAAGAGACATGAAGAAAGTCGCCTTTTTGGGTAAAGGATCAAGATCTTTGTGAAAAACTATTTTTGATTTAATTGCATAATACAATCTCATCTCATTATACCTTCTAACCCCCTCCTTTATATCCACGTCATGATAAACCTTTGCAGAGCCTAAAGTCACGTTCTTGTAACCCAGTTTCTTTATTTTGTATTGTAAATACCCGTCCTCCCCGTTCCAGGGTATTCTCCTCCACGGAATTAAACCGGCTTTCTTTATTGCTCCCTTTCTAAACATGTAACTGTTAGCAAACACATCTACTTCTATCACTTTCCCCTCTAAGCTCTTGCAAGGGAAGCCAGAATATAAGGAAATTGTCCTTCTCATAAACTTAGAGAAGACTGCGCCAGCATACATAACCTTATCTGGAGACAAGTAATAGCAAGTCACTGGGGCTATCGTTCCAACTTCCTCATGCTTTTCAATATAATTTAAAAGCTTTTCAATAGTATCTCTTTCTACTACATTATCGTCGTCTACAAAGAATATGTAATCCCCTTCTGATGCTTCTATAGCGTCGTTTCTAGACTTAGCTACTAACGTAGGTTTCTCATGTTTAATGTATTTTACGTAAGGGAATTCATTTTTTATCATTCCCTCAGTACCGTCAGTAGAAGCGTCGTCCACAACCACAACTTCAAAATCCTTAAAAGTAGATTCTTTAAGTGAGTTTAATAGCCTTCTGAGTTTTTCCTTCCTATTGTACGTGGGAATTGCAACACTTACTTTTACCATCAACTTCACATGGAATTCTAGTTTAATATAGTTTATCACGTGCGTTAAAGATATTATTTTATCGCATATATAAATCCTAAGTTCTTTAACTTATGTTCAACCTTAACTTTATACTCATTTCTGTGTAAGTTATTAACCAAATCAGTATATTCGTTATCCCATTTTATAAATACATCTGGAATTTCCTTTTATTATAAGGAGCTATAACTCTTTCATGGCCGTCACAATTAATTTTTGCCGTATCAAAGGAACCGTAAGTTTTAGTTAAACTTTCTCGACTAATTGTATTATCGTCATCATTTGCTCCAACACCTTTATCTATAAATAATTACATTATTAACGCCGTTTATCTTTAAATCCTCGCATAATTTCAACCTTTCCTTTTATTTATTTCTACTGCTACAATTTCTTTAGCTCCTGCCAGTCAGAAGTAAATTAGGGAATCACCAATACCAGCTTTTATATCTAGCACTTTTTTCTTAACATTCATCCTCCAATAATCCGGGAAAGAATCTCTCGGGTAACTTAATTTCTACCCTTCAAATAAATTTCCCTTCCTTTAATATTGAAATTTCGCATTATCTTCATTGAGCTCAGTGATTTTTAGTCCGACTGACAAAATTACTTCATTAGGTTTTAAATATAAGACTTAATACTCTTTAGTGTATGTTAAGCTACTTTAACCTAATATAATGCTACTCGTAGAACTCATATATTGTGTCTTTTACTAGAAATTTAATAATTAAAAACTTATATTAGAGAATATGGAGAATATCCCGCCTAAACGACTACTTGAATTAATAAGACAGTATAGTATAACTTTCGCAAACTGGTATTCAGTAATGCTCGACATTTATTTTCATAGAGAGAAAATAAAATGTAAATTAAGAAATGGACAAGGCTAAAAGAAGAGGTTTAGGATCGTAAAACAAGGAGGCAATCTTAGATATACGTTGCAGCGATTATCCAATTACATTAGCAAGCCTACATAGCTAACAAAAACGGATAGCCTTTTCTAGACGGGAATTGAAAAAGAGTTTAAAGTTTAGTTTGTCGTCTGATTCTATTTTTATCTTATAGCTTTAAATCTCACTTTTCCTATTTCATACTGTGAACTTATTCCGTTACGGAGGTATAGGTATAGAGATACCTATAGGATACGAGTACGTTTATTACTCAACGTTCATAGTAGGAGAGTACGATTTCCTAAAGTTTAAGAAAGAAGACACTGTACTAGACGCCGGAGCTTTTATAGGTGATTTTACAGTGAAAATTGCTAGGAAAGTTAAGGAAGTAGTAGCTGTAGAGCCGTTACCGTGGGCTTTCGAAATTATGAAGAGGAACGTTGAGGTTAACGAGTTAAAAAACGTTACCTTGGTCAATAAGGCACTTTACGATGAAGATGGGATAAAAATTAGGATATCCGATGAGGGGGTAGGGAGTAAAGTGTCCAATGAGGGGATAGAAGTTACTACGACTACAATAGAGTCCCTAGGTAAGTTTTCTGTGGTTAAGATGGACATTGAAGGTACAGAAGGTAGGTTAATTAAAGGTGATTGGTTAAATTCTGTCAGGGAAATTGCCATGGAATTACACGGTAATGAAAACGTTATTAGTATACCGGCAACGTTAAGGGATAAAGGGTTTAATGTAAGGTTTATGAAATGGAGTGATGTAGTAAAAAATTCGGTAAAGAATATCTCTTTACACCCCCTGGACTTTCTTAAAGCAGAAATAAAGGCAAAGATTATGAGCAACGCAATTAAGGGGTTTCTCACAAGGAATAAAGGTTACACAATCCCTTCTTTAACTAAGGAAGAATTCAAAATACTCTACGGTAGAAGATATAGCTAAACTTTTATGTTAAAAGT
>JAPYVG010000232.1 GCA_028277025.1 Sulfolobaceae archaeon | reverse complement strand
AAAAGTAGCACCAAAAAAAGTAGCACCAAAACATGTAAACACTATAATGGGCCTAATTCTTACGAGAGATTATATAAAGTGATGCCACATATAGTGAGAACAGTAAGAGAGGATCCCTTCAGTGATAAGGAGATATTGGCTTTAATCCAGGCTAATATTAAAGGGCAGGATCGAATCTTAGGGAAAGTTGAATACGAGGATAAATTATCGTTGGAGGCCTTTTCAGACGCTACGATATTTAAAGATAATATGGCTGATTTATATTATTTAGACTTCTTATGGGTTTCGTACAAAGAGGCAATTGGCTTTAAACAAGATAACCTACACGGTATCGTTATCCAGTTTAACCCCCTAGCTATGGACGAATATGTAGAGGAACTGCTCAATAATTCACAAAGTATTAGAGACTGGATGTGCCTTAAGATGAACATGTACTTTGGTAATGACGCTAAATACATTAGACTAAGGAAGTCACAATCCAGTACTAGGGGCTTCGAAGCTATATCCAGATTTAGTGATAATTTATTGAATGGTGTAAAGGCAACGAATTCTAATTCAGGTATAGGAAAATATTTTGATTGTGACAGTGGTAGTCCCAAATTTGAAAACTTAAAGATGTTTACCAGCTTTGTATTGATTCATACCATTGCACACGTGTTTGTTGAAGGTATATTACCTATCTTCTCTCCTTCACTGCATAATCAATTTCTATATTACATTGAGCACCCAATTTTCGGAGATAGTAAGGAAAACATCTACATTATTGATACCATTCAAGGGGGAAGTGGCGTATTAAAAATTCTATCTGAGTTAATAAAGAGCAAGCCTAATCAGTTTACCCTATCTATGTATGATATAGTTAAAGACATAATTAAATCCTATTATTGTCATGAGAACAAATTTAATAAGAATTTGGCTAATCTGAATGTAAAATTACAGAAATACCAAAATCAGTTAAATAAGTTAGTAAATAGGGTTATTGATATATATAATTCATGGAGGTCGTGCTCTAAGGACACTTTTCCATTTCATGTAGCTGTAAGGAACTACTTAGCTAAGAATTTCCAAGAAGAGATATATGGAAGTTCGACGAATAGAAGCTATTTTAAGGATTTAATCTCGGAGTTACCTCTTTGCTGGGACGGATGTAGTGCTTGTGTAGGAATGGATAAAGGTTGTATGTTTATGCCTTTCGACCAGCCCTTCCTGATAAGTAGAAACTTAGTAACCATGTTCCTAAATTCTGCCAACAATTGGCTAGGAAAGTCGGTATTTACGATAGCTAGTGGGATAACATCGACCAACTCCTTATTAGATGTGTTCAAAGACTTAATATTATTAGCTGAAAGAGAGATAATACTAGTCTCTCCGTGGATATCTAAGGACACGATAAACATCTTAAATGATATAAAATACAGAAGATCGATTAAAGTGAAAGTGATTACTTTAGACAGTGAGCAAAATCAGAGAGCCATAGAGAAAGCAGAGAATAATAATAATGACCCAATAATAGTCTTGAAGTTTCCCGAGGACAAAAAGGAGAAACTATTACACCTTAAGGCTTTAGTGATTGACGGCTCAATAGCAATAACGGGTTCCGCCAATTACACTAACTCAGGTCTAGGTAGTAATATTGAGATGGTCAATATTATTTTAGATCCAGATAACGTAAAAAGTGTACTTAAGCAAATTGAAGATATAGAGAAATCCATTGATAAGAAATAAACTGGGAGGTGTAGAGGAATTAAGAACAATATAGAAACGTAATGAAAAATTTTCTTAGTTTATATTTTGCTTTTTGCCTTATGTATCCAGTAATAATGTAGAGAGTTAGATTAGCCATACCTAAAAGAATTTTTGATAAATTTTGTTGTTAATCTATTCATCGAGAAAGGTCTCAAGGAGAACATTCTGCGAATAAGCGCATAAGAGGTACGTTTAATTCTCTACTTGTTAGCCTTAATTATTCTGATTCAGGATGGATATAAACATCGTCCGAATCGTGAACCTATTCTCGTCATGAAATAGTCCTAGAAGGGTGACAGTATTTTAGACCTTGTTAACATTTAGCGTCTTTATGGAGTTGAAAATATACTTAAATACGTTTAGCATTTTTCTAGATTCATCATAGTGTAACTTGTCATAACCTAGTAACTGCTTCAAGTCTGGATGATACTTTACAATAATATCTACATTATGTACGTTTATGTTATTCCTAGAATGGGTTTGAGTGGGTTTTTTATTAGTAACGGCCTTGCCAACCAACCTTAAAAACTTCTTCCTTTTTTGCGAGTCTATGAATACGTTATGAATTAAACTATCGTATATTTCGTTCATCTCTTTCTCTACGAATGCTTTAGCGAATAAAGCAGGGTGCACGAATATTATATCATTATTATTGTCCTTTAGAAATACTTTAACTTCACGGCCATTCATTCTAGATCCTAAGCCTTCAAATACTTCATCCAACATCTTACCTACGTTAAACTTCACTGGTATACTACTTTCTTTGGATATCAGCTGCAACAACGTATTAAGACAGCGAGATATTTCTTTAACATTTCCTATGTTAATGACATCCTCGTCATCCAGTCGCCTTTGAATCAACATTTTCCTCAACGCCATGAGCACTAGCTTATGCTCCCAATTAACTCCGATATCCTTAAATTTACTTGAATCATATCCTACGACCTTTACGGTCTCTCTTTTCTTAGGACTTCCAGCCTCTAGGTATAGATTATATTGTTTTATAAAGAAATAAGAAAGATAATCTTGATCTAAGCTGGGCTCAAGGTCTTCACGCTTTATCACCTTACGGTCAAAGTTTAGGTCTAAGTATTCCATATGTCCGTTACTTTTTGTGACGTATGTGTGAAATATGTTGGATATACTTATCCAATTATCTCCTACTCTAAGAAAAAGATTTCCCAGA
>JAPYVG010000231.1 GCA_028277025.1 Sulfolobaceae archaeon | reverse complement strand
CTCACTTTTATGGTTACTTTTTGTTGCATAGTATACTTTCTACTTTCTACCTTAAATTCTTATTTACTTTAGGATATACAAGTTTTAAGAAACTTAACATCATTACTCACTCAACGTCTGAGTGTGGGGATAGTGTCGTCATTAGGGTATAAATTTATTAAACGTTGATTCTATATATAAAGAATTAACAATAAATTCGAATATTATATATAGTCTAAAAATTATAGAAATATAAATAAGCAATTGACGACACTATCACCACACTCTCACTTTTTATAAATAATGCCATAATATTCATCTAGTAGAATAGTTAAGATATTTTTAATTAACCTGAAGAGTAGATATAATAATGAAAATTGGTTATATAGATTATCTAAATAATTTAACAATTACATGTTCTCTAACTTAGTCATTTTGTCACCAATACATTCGTAAACTTTAGTTTTTTTACTCAAAGCACTTGGAATAGATCTAATTGCACGACATTAGTTGAAAATATCTTTTTCCATTTTTATCTATATCACTCTTCCTTTTCACCCTGTTATGATTTGTTTTATTATTCCTAGCTAATACATGCTTTTAGCCTAAATATTTATAATTACCAGACAACAATTTATTATGTGACAAAACGGGACATAGAACTTCTAAACAGAGTAGGAAAGTACTATTTACAATATAAAGGAGTCGTAGATATTGAAAAACTCCTCTCATTGTTTGAAGGCACTACCGAACTTCCGGTAAACGATTATACTCTTTCTTACATTTACTTTTACATTATTTATCTAGTTACAAAAGATGCAGTACGCTCGGCATTAGAAGCATTAAAAGATAGATTGACGTATAGGGAATTTTCCGTAGAATACTCTCAAGAGCTTTTAGGAGAGCTTGATGTACCAAGGACAATAGAAGTTTACCCAATGAATATGGTAACTTATTATAACTTTACTGAAGGCCTTAACGCTCCCGAGTACTCGATCTTAGGTTACCTACTTAGGAGAATTTACTACCTAGTAAGGGAGAAGCTCGAAAGCTTGAAATACGGCAATAATGACAATGTGCCAAAATATTTTAATTTTTATGAAGATTTTAAGAAAAAATACGAAGAACTGAATGAGCTAAAGGAGAAATTCCCAGACGGCTATTACAGGGAACCATCTTATACTGATCCGGAGTGGTTAATGAGAGCTTATAAGGCATACTTCTTAATTAAAGGGCTTGAAAGTATTAAGGTAGGAACTAAGGAGAAAGGAGTAGTTAGTGACAAGAAAATTATAAAATTCCTTTTCTGGAAACTTTACGAACTTTACGTATTTTACCTTGTGGTGGATTACTTAGAAAGTAAGGAATACCACATTATCAGAGAGGATGGGGAATTCCTTGCTAAAAAAGGTGACAAATGCATTAGGCTCGTATTTAATACTTCCCTCACAACTTCTTCCCTAAGAAAGGTTGACAACATGAAAGATGTGGAAAAATATAAGGGAAGACCTGACATTTCGTTAGATAAACTTCCTAAGCCCATAATTTTCGAGTGCAAATACTCTCCTTCAGTAAGTTATATCACCATGGGTAGGTTTAAAGTAATGGCTTACACTTACGAGTACGATCCAGAAGTTGCTGTCTTAGCGTATCCGGGTTTGAAAGAAAGCCAAGTAGATTACGATGCTGAAGATAGTGCAACTAGAGAATTAGATCAAATGGCTAAGGAAAAAGGGTTTCTTTTGGACTTTTATTATAATTCTCACTTGATTTATATGGCAATTATTGACCCTTTAAGAGAGGATAAGGAAAATTTACAAGTTATTGATAAAATTTTGGGAAAAATAATTTAAGATTTACTTAGCACTTTATTTTGTGTATGGCGAATGGTTGGTAGTTAGGCCTCAATTTGCTAAGCTATTTGGAAAGCCTGATAGTGCAGCGGAAACTTTCTTAAGTTACGTACAAAACGATAAATTTCTTCCTTGCGTCTTTGTAGGCCCTAAAGATCACTGGGCCTCAGCTATTAGCTATTCAATTAAAGGAGAAATAGGTTACATTCTATGGGGATCTGGGGATAGGAGCTCAACTTCAGGAATTAATTTAAGGTATCAAGAGGTTTATTTTAAAACTGACGGAAGTAGGATTCTCCCTTCAGACGATAAAATATTAATTGGAATTTTAAGGATTAAAGAGTTAGGTATTATAGGTTTCGGTGTAGTAACTGATGTAGGAACTGACGCTGTTAGGAATTTTATTGGCTGGCGTGAGGTAGACAAGTTTTGGGTCACCCGGTTTAGGATAAAGGTATTTTGGTTGAATGAAAGCATAAGGAAAAATCCTTCTGAATATAACGCTTGGCAAGGAGATAAGGTAGAATTAGAAGGCACTAGTACTCAAACTAATAACTGTTACACAAAAGAAAATCAGAAGGCTATAAATAGCGTTAAAAGATTCATTTTATCTAAAAAAGATGAAATAAAAGCTACATTGGAGTTTTACGCTAGCTTACCCGCTGAAATGCCTAAATCTAAGGTAGAAGAGACTTCTTTTGTACAATATCAAATAAATTGTAAAAACCTTGAGATAAATGTAAAAGTACAGGATTTATATTTACCTCAAGGTATAAACGACGTTATTATAAAAGCCATAGAAAAGGGGAATGTTCTTTTTATCGGTCCTCCAGGGGTAGGTAAGACTAAATTAGCCATAGAGTTAGCAAGATCTTTAAGCGGTAACGACGAATGCCTCAATATAGTTACTGCAAATTCATTATGGTTTAGGAGGAATTTAATAGGCGGAGAGAGCATTAGGGAAGGTTCTGTTATTTGGAAGAGCGGTTTATTAATTCAAGCTTACGTTAAAGCCTCAAGGATTAAGGAGGGTAATTATTACGTTATTATAGACGAAATAAATAGGGCAGATGTTGACAAGGCTTTCGGAGAGTTATTTACTA
>JAPYVG010000230.1 GCA_028277025.1 Sulfolobaceae archaeon | reverse complement strand
TGGAGCAGATAAATACGGGAACCCAATGTTCTCCATTGAGGTTACGAAAGATATAAGAATACTTTACAGCGTTGATTCAAAAAACTGTATAGTATTCATTTGGGAGATCGGATCTCATAAGAAGGTCTACGGGCGTTAGCCTTCTCTTCTTCCTCAATTTCTTTAATGGCCTCCTTAAATACTTCCCTTACTTCATTAAAGTCACTGAATTCAACAAAAGTGTCCTCCCCTTTCTTCACAATCCTCATATGTATAAACTTCTCACAGAGGTTAATAAAATAATGTGGCTCATAGACCTTCTTCTCATTGAATTTTGAAAAATTGTTAAGTAAGCAGTATAAGTGCATGTATGGGATCCCGGCTTTTTATTCCCGTTAGAAAAATTCAATAAACTTCTCAGTTTACCGAGAAGAAATTCATGATAGTTATCACTCATAGAGAGGAGAACCCTCGACGCTACCACGGCGGGGAGGAAGTCAGAAATATAAAGTTATATCGTTTTTTCCTTATTTTAATTCTTCTAATCCCTTTACTACTATTAAGTAAGCAGAGGCTGTACGCCTATTGCTGGTGTGCAATTTTATTATTATTTGAATGTGGCTCTTGCTTATGTGCAGTTATTCAATTATTAAGAGAAGTTTTAACAAAGAGGTATTTAAATATAAGGCTATCCATCCCCGGTGGCGAGGCTTTTTGTCCCCTTAACCCCTTTCTTTGTAAGCCTTATAGTCCTTACTCCTTCTCTTTAAATTTTGAAACTTTAATAGGTTACATGTTGTTTTTGAATTTTCAATCCGAGGACCTATCAAAAACTGTAAATTACATTTAATCCTACCTGGATCCCAGGTTTTTAGTTGAATTACCTCGGTAATGCGATAATGACCATAAATACTACACTTTGTTAACCCTACTATTTCCAGTTAGGGAACTCATTTTCAGCCCCCTTCTAGGGAGGTAATACGTTGTTAACCCTAGTTAAGGTTTATAAAGTAAGGCCGGAAAGGGGAAGATAATATTGAGTGAAAATGATGTAAGCGAATATATTAAAAAATCATTTGTGGAAGGATTTACAGAGCCGTTAGTTGATCTATTAATCGAGTATCTATATTTATTGATCATAGTCATTAATAGAGCATCACAACAATTAGCTCCTCATTCACAATATACAGCACAGTTTACAATGTTAAGTCTTATTTTGGTTGTTGTACCTCCAGCTTTAATAATAATTTTTGCTTATATCAGGCCTTTAATTAATTTGCTAGACGCGTTGTTTTATGCCATAGGGTTATTAATAGGAACCACCGTGCTTATAGAGGTTAACATTAATAATGTAGGACTTTTATCAAATATTATTGGCAACGTCATTTCTAACATGTGGTTAATTTTTCTGTCCATCGTGTTGGGTTTTCTCACGAGAATATATATATCATTAAAGCAAGAGCGAGACTATTAGTAAACTTGGAAGTTTAACGCTTTAACGTCTTATGCGCAGTAGATGAAGTAATCAGATATTTATTGCAATAGCAAAATAACGTATGTTGTTACGCCTTTAACAAATCGCGTTAATTTTCAGGAGTTTATTTAACGTCTTGAACATCCGGTTGTCCGGGGTTCAAATCCCCGCGGCGGCCCCTTAACTACATTCGCTGATAATTTCGAACTGCTTTCTCGATAAGAATAGCTACCAAAAGAGTTAGGATTTAGTAATAATAATTAATACAATCTGTACGTTTAAGCCTTTATCTTTCCCCGAAACGATACTTATACGTCTCAATCTTACTTCTCAAATAGTCAACCGCCATTCTAGTCTCAAAGCTTACGCTCTTCCCCTCCATAGCCTCCTCAGCCTTCGCTAAGTACTCCTTAGCCCTCAAGTAGAGGTCTTTGTTGTCATAAGCTACAGCGTTCTGTAAATACATCATGCCGAGCATTGCCAACCGCTTAATGTATTCCTCACCCTTAGTAAACTTGAGATTAACCTCAAATCTCCTTATGAATTTTTCATCAATAGGTTCCCCACTATCTGGTGAGATCATAATTGGTCTCTCTTTCATGAAGGGAGTGATAAGATCGCGACTCTCAAGATATTTCCTAAAGGACATTTCTGAGATCACAAATACTACTAATGGAATTATTGAACTAAGGGAATTGGCTAGAGTTGCATTGTGTAATAAATAGTAAGGGATCGAAAACGACACTACAATAGCTATTACGGTAGGGAGACCTATAAACAGCGACGCTAAACCAAGCCATTCCAAAAAAGATAACCTCTTTCCCTCCATAACTCTTCCCTTAACATAAAAGTATTCAACCAAACCTATCAAATTAATGTATTGAACATCGGGGTGTCTGGTGTTCAAATTCCCGCGGCGGCACTTACGTACTTTTAACGTACTTTCTGATATAGCTAAGTGAGAGAAATCCTAGAATTCAACGTCTAACGAGGTTTCAAACGTTTAATTTAACGCTTTGTCTCATGATGTAATCAGATAAAGAGAAATTTGCTGTTTCGAATTTAGATAGAGACCCCAGGGCTGAAATTGTAAAGAAATATGAAGATCCTCCACTTCATATAGCAGCATTATACCGTCCCCATCCGGATCGTGAGTTTCTTCCAAAGAAATTTACTAAAAGAGATATAGAAATATTCATGTTATTCTTGAAAAGATTAAATGGAATAATTCGTCTTTAAAAATTGAAAATGATTTAGAAAGACTAAAGATGCTGATGAAAACTAGAACGCTCGTGAAATTAACGAAAAAGGGAGAAGAAATAGCTTATAAGTTATTAACGGAATATAAGGTATAAGATTTAACAATCTTTTCTTTATGAAACATGTCTTCATGCATCTTCCAAGAATACTGTGTATGTTAAGAACACGCACAATTTAACAGCTTCTTAATTTTAATTTTAAAATTAGCTAAACGTTACCAGGAT
>JAPYVG010000229.1 GCA_028277025.1 Sulfolobaceae archaeon | reverse complement strand
ACCAACCCTTATTGTAACTAGCTATTTTTTCTGAATATGGAGAGTATATCGATTTTCTTCCAATTACCCTTAATGAGCCGTTGAATACTTCAAGTTTTACTTCTCCTTCAATCCACCTGTTCATATCATCGGCAGTTTTATGTAGTGTCTCCCTTAATGGTTCAAACCATAATCCTTGATATACTAAATCTGCCCATAACTGGTCAACGTACCTTTTAAACCTTAACTCAAAAGGCGTATAAATTGTCTTTTCTAAATCAGTATGGCTTATTATTAATGCTAAAGCGGCAGGAGCTTCATACACCTCTCTTGATTTAAATCCGACAACCCTATTCTCTATATGTTCTATTCTACCAAAACCGTGGCTACCTAGTTTTAGATTAAGTAATGCTATTAGTTTACTTAATTCCATTTTTTCTTCATTTATTGAAATAGGCAGACCGTTCTTAAATTGTATAGCAATTATTTCTTTATTATGAGCAGTCTGTTTTGTCCATTCAAAAGCGTCCTCTGGGACCTCCACTGAAGGATCAGATATTATATCTCCTTCTATACTTCTTCCCCATAAATTCTCGTCTATACTATACTTGTTACTTTCTATTTTTATTGGTATTCCTTTTTCTTTAGCATATTTTATCTCATCTTCTCTGGTCATATTCCATATTCTGGCCGGTGCTATTATTTTAGCATCTGGGTACAGCGTTTTTACAGCTAGATCAAATCTCACTTGATCGTTACCTTTTGAAGTAGAACCGTGTGCAACTGCATCAGCACTTTCCTTTTTTGCAACCTCTACTACTTTCTCTGCAATTAGTGGTCTTGCTAGGGCAGTTGATAGAGGGTAAACTCCCTCATATAGCCCGTTCAATTTTATTGCGTATGAAATATAGTTATTAGCGAACTCTTCTACTGCATTTATTGTATAATGTTTCGAGGCTCCAGCTATATATGCTCTTTCCTCAATTTTTTTAAAGTCTTCTTTTTGTCCTACATCTACAGTAACTGTTATAACATCAGCCTTAAAGGTTTCCTTTAGCCATTTTATGGCAACTGTAGTATCTAACCCACCCGAGTAAGCTAAGACTATTTTCATTTCATAAATGTCCGTAAATAGCTGGCTTAAAAACAATTGATATAATCAAATTAAGGGTTTCTCTAGATATAGATTGTTAAAGGTTTCCTTTAGCTTTTCTCTTTATATAGAAAATGAGTGCTTGTTTAATGAATTCTGTTCTACTATTTAGTCCAAGTTTTTTAGTATAATTGTCTATGTCCCTTAGCACATCTTCCCTCAGTCTAACGCTTACAACTTTTCGCATATATAACAAACTATCAATCATTAATAAAAACCTAAGTGAGGAGCAGTACTAAAAAAGTAACAGTATCGATGGGGGAATGTACAAAAAACGAATTAACTTGCCGAAGTAAATATTACGGCTTTATTTTGTTGCATTTCTTGCTTTATTTTCTCTAATTTTTTCATCATATTATTTATATTTTCATTTAAAATCTCCTTGTGATATTTTCTGACATGTTCCTCACTATCCTCTTTAGCAATAATAATGTTGCAAATTGAACATTCATATGATCCGTCGTTTGATTTTTTAACTATAGGCTTTACCTCGTCTGAAATAGCTTTAAGAATTGGTACGAGCTTCTTAGCCTTAGCTTCACTCCCACTCTTTTCAATAATTCTCTGGGCATATCCACGTAGCTGATGTTTAGATATATTATATTTATATGCGACTGTAGCTGGTCCTTCCCCTTTTACTAAATATTCCTCTAATGCTTCTAATAGATAGTCGCTACCACCTAATATTTTTAAAGCTACATAATTTACCAAAGATTTTATATCTGTTTGTTTCATATTGAGGTCACTGGAACCCTCTATATTCTTTAGAGTTTAAAAGGTATACACATAATTCTATAAATTAAGAATAACGTTCTTATAGGTTCTTATAATTATACCTTGCCCCTCATATACTCTGCCAAGTTCATATACATTTACGTATTTTTCCAATTTACTTTTTACTTCATTAACAAACTCTTCTGAAACAAATAAGATCATTCCTATACCCATATTGAAAACTTTATACATTTCCTCATGAGGTACGCCAGCTTTCTCAATTAGTTTAAAAACTTCGGGGGGCTCCGGCATATTTAAAATCAGTCTATAACTAGTAAGTCTTTTAAGCTTAGTAAAAGCCCCCCCAGTTATATGAGCTATTCCTTTAACCATATCCATAACTTCTAATACGGGCTTAACATATATCTTAGTTGGGGCGAGTAATTCCTCCTTATACTCATCTAAGGGAATCTTACCCTCATTAATTAATTTCCTAACCAATGAGTACCCATTTGCATGAATTCCATTACTAGCTAATCCTAAAATATAATCACCAGGCCTTATATCAGAGCCAATTTTCAATTTTTCCACGATCCCTATTGCAGTGCACGATAAGTCAAATCCCTTAATTACATCAGGCATTATTGCAGTCTCTCCTCCCACAATTTCTACATTAGACTCTATTGCTCCTTCGACTAATCCACTAATTACTTCATTTACAATTTCATCCATAGGCTTCTCTAATGCTAAATAATCAACCAATGCAATAGGTTTAGCTCCAACGCATAAAAGATCATTCACATTCATTGCAACACAATCAATTCCGACAGGTTTTATTATTCCAGCCCTTAAAGCAAGTAAAGTTTTAGTCCCAACTCCATCTGTGTGAACAGCGACATTTAAATTGCCTATCCTTATAACTCCAGAATAGTGACCCGCACCTATTAGAGTATTCTTATATGTTGATGATATAATGTTGGAAATAGTTTCATGATATTTCCTTAATTTACCTAAATCCACTCCAGCCTTGCTGTATTCTTCACTCACCATAAACCACCAGTTGGAGACCAATCTGCAGAAACTCCTAAGTTCCCAGATCTCATTCTATTTCTAT
>JAPYVG010000228.1 GCA_028277025.1 Sulfolobaceae archaeon | reverse complement strand
ATCATTAAAATATTTCTTAGCATTGTCAATGACAAACTGTACTACGTTTTTTATATCCTTCTCCACCTCTTCTTTATCTTTATAGTTAACTAAATTGGGGTCAAAACCGTTATATGAAAAAGAATGTAAAGATAGGGCTATTCTTACTACTAAACTTACGTTATAGCCTAATTTTTCAAGATCATATGAAACTCCTATAAGACCCGTTGTTGGGGCAGAATAACCTATTCTCTCATACCATTCTTTTTCCTTTTCAGGCTTGTTCTGAATTATTTTATCAAAATCCTTTACAATTAATGCACTTATAAATGCCTTTATGGAGATAAAAGCCTTAGACGACGCGTTAGTTAAAAGCCCTCTTTTCAACATTTCTAACGCCAACCTACTTTCGACTAAACTTTCCACAACTTTCATGTGGATATAAGATTTGGGATTTTCTTTGTAATCTAATACCTCGTACACAATATTATTATTCTGATTCTCCTAATAATACGTTTTACTGACGATTTATGATCAGAGACTTTTAGTTATTTTTGACTAGATGCTCAAAATAATAAAAACGATCTAAACGAAACTCAACTTTCATACTAACATATAATTTCTTTTAGACTTTGAGTATGGTCTATTACAAAAGACTTCAGCAGGTGTGAATTAGGAGTCCTACATTCCCTTTCGCTTTCCGGGATAAGCCTTGAATAGATCTATTTGAGTGACCGTACCTTCCAAACCTTGTCCAAGATATTCTCTTGAAGTGATGCCGAGCAATTTAACTAAGTTTTTCTTTCCCACCTCCGGAACAGAGGCAAATAAGGCTGCCATAAAAATTGCTAGGTTTTACAAATCTCCTTCATATAAAACACTCTCAAGGTATAGATCGTATCACGGTTCAACTTTAGGTTCGTTAGCTTTGACTGGAGATTATAGAAGATGGTAAGCTGAGCCCAACGTTGCTCCCGGTGTAGTTAAAATTCCAGAGCCTTACTGCTGTAGATGTCCCTTCAAGTTAAAATACCCAGAATGTAATCTTGCTTGCGTTAATTACGTAGATTATGCAATAAAAAATGAAGGAAATGTTGCTGGAGTTATAGTAGAGCCAATAACTGGAACTAACGGCGTAATTTTCCTCTAAAAGAGTGCTTACTTTGAGGAAAATAACGAGAGAAATCGACGTACTCTTAATAACTGATGAAGTAATGACTGGTTGGGGAAGAGTTGTAGAATGGTTTGCAGTAACTTATGGGGAGTTCAACCGGATATTCTAACTACAGCAAAGGGAGCTTCAGCATCTTACGTGCCTATTAGGTATAACTGCAGTAAGTAAAGAGATTGCAGACTTTTTTGAGGATAAGATGTTTACACATGGTCATACTTTTGAAGCCACCTTGTATCGTTATTAGCAATACCCGCAGTTATTGAAGAATATAAAAGAATGGATTTATTGGCTCACGTAAAGGCTATGGGCAGTTACCTTGGCGAGAGATTAAAAGAACTTAAGGAGAGGCATAAGAGTATTGGCAACGTAAGATGAGTTGGATTATTTTGGGCAATAGAATTTGTTAAGGGCGAAAAACATACTCCTTTTGGCACATATGAGGATAAGTACGAAGGAAAAGTCACTGATATTCTGGCAAAGAAATTGCTAGACGAAGGTGTTTACGTATTTAACGGACCTTCATGGCTAGTTATTTCTCCACCTTTAATCATAAAGAAGGAGGAAATTGGTGAAGGAATAGAGAAATTAGATGAAAAAATAAAATATCTGGACGAAAAATTCTTAGGTTAACCTTTTATTCTCTTTATAAGCTTCTCTGCTTTCTGCGTATAGCTAACTAAAGCATTCCTTAAGTCTAAACTGCTACCACAAGGAAGGCAGAGACGAGTAGTGGTCTATTTTAATCTCTTGATAATCATCCTTTTTGTCTTAATAAAAACTTCCATATGGGGATGAACTTTACTCCCCCTATTTCGTCTTCGTAGTCCCATGTTATTACGATCTTCTCCCTCGCCTTTACCTTTTTTAGCCCCTCAATTTCCCTCTTAGGTATTTCGTCCCTCCCAGAAGCGTAAGTAACTTGAATAGCTTTATCCCCCGTCACAAAGTCTATTTCATAATTATCACCCTTCAAATAAAACAACTTTACACCATTCCTTACCAAATGAATTGCTACTAAGTTCTCCATTATCCTACCCGTTGAGTTATCTAACGCTATCGCAGATATGAAACCTGGGTCAACTACGTAAACCTTCTTTGGTGAAGTCATCCCCTCCCTGGGCTTTGTGGTAAACCTCTCCGACGTGAGTATCACGTAAGCGTTGATGAGACCGTTAAACCACTCCTCAACGGTGTTATTGCTTATCTTTAACGTTTTAGACAGCCTCGACAGCGAAATCTCATTAGAGTAATACTTTATGACGTTTACCGCGAAAGCTTTAAACATTTCTACCCTCTTTATTTTCAACCTCTGGACGACGTCCTTATAGACTATGTCAGAGAAGATAGAAAAGACAAGGTCCTCAGAGATCTTTAACACTTCCGGAAACCCACCCACTTTGATGTAGTTCTCTAATTCCCTCTTTAACAAACCCTCTGAGGGAGTCGTAAACACCCCTCCGATTTCCTCGATTTTGACACCCTTAAACCTCAAGTACTCAGAAAAAGAGAACGGGAATAATGTAAAGTCAGTATGCCTCCCTGTTAGGGCTGTTGACAGTTCGCCAGAAAGCATCTTGGAATTACTCCCGGTTATGATTACCCTTTTTCCGTCCTCCCTCAACCTGTTCACAAATAATTCCCAACCCTCAACGTTGTGTATTTCATCAAAGAGGAAGTAATTAACAGCAGTTATGGGAATCTTAGGGAGGTAATACGAAAAACTCGGTATTAGCGAGAAGTTTTTATTTTTCAACGTTGTTCTACTGAAAGATGTTGAAGGAAAAGGTTGAGTTGGCTAGGGAGAGGCT
>JAPYVG010000227.1 GCA_028277025.1 Sulfolobaceae archaeon | reverse complement strand
CCTCATAAAAGTAAGTATGTTACACAATAGGTTAATAGGTATACTACCTAGGCATCACTACGAAATAGTCAAAAGGGCAGCTGAAATCTCAAATTTAAAAATAACAATTTACCCATATGGTAGATTAGCCTTTAAAACCATAGCTAATGTGATAACAAGCATTTCATCATAATTCCAGTAGCTTAATCGTTTAAAAACGTTCTTAAATAATGTTAAATGTTGATGGAAAAGGGAGAGATCATAGGAATAGTACTGCAGAAAAGCGAAGCAAATGAATTGCAAGGGCTAATTAGAGCTGACGAAGAAATAAACATAGGGCAATTGTTATTAATTGATGATTCTGAGAAACTTTCGCTAGTCAGGGTTGAGAATTATGAATTTCTGAACGAGTTCTTTGACGAAAGGGGGGATATAGCTAAGTCAATACTAAAAGAACCATCGATATACGAGATTCTAGATATGAATACAATAATAAAGGCTACTTTGCACTTAATAAAAAAATATGATCATAGCACTACTCCTAAACCGGGTTCTTTCGTAAGAAAACTACCAGAAATAAAGAGTGAAAAAGACCTACTTTCGTTTTATGGTATAAAAAGCAAGAAAGGATTAATTGAGTACGGTGCTTTAGCGGGTTCTGAAATACCATTATTATTAGACCTTAATGCGATAACGATGCATATAGGAGTTTTTGGGGAGACAGGAAGTGGAAAAAGCTATAATATGAGATATTTAATCAAGCTTCTATCCAACATAAAAATAGGAGATAATATCACAGCCTTACCGATGATTGTAATTGATGCGAATGGAGACTACATAGATTTAGCTTCGACAAATCTAGACATCGTATCTAGGGGAAGGGGCTGGATAAAAAGGTATATACTAAAGGATCCTAAGGAACAAAATGACATTAAACTCACAATAGATTTGTCCATATTCACTCCTAGAGAATTATCAGAATTCATTATGTCTCTAAAATACGGAGAAGCTTCCTATAACACCTTGCAACTAAATTTCCTAGAGCAAGTACTAGCAAATCACGATAGTAAGGAGTACAATACCCTTCTAGGAACTGCAATAGGAATTGAGAACCTAAGAAATGAGATCCTTACTATGGCTCAAAATAAAGATATAGGAATAACAACAAGCACGGCTAGAGGAATTGCGAGTGCACTAGAAATATTCAAAAACAAGGTGATTAGCAGACTACAACTGGTCAACTCTTCTGCATCTTTAACTGAAAATACACTAGAAGTGATTTGGAGGAATAGAGGTTTAGCAATAATAGACTTCTCTGCTGAGGGTTCACCAGGTATAGACGTCCTTACAAAACAGCTTATCGTGAGTTACATAACCAGATTGATCTTCAATTATCTCACAAAATCCAAATATAACGGCAATCAAAGGTTCTTGGGATTTGTAATAGAAGAGGCACAAAACTACATACCTTCTGTTGATTATCCAGTAAACGCCAACTTGACAAAAGACGTATTGGTAACATTGGCAACCCAAGGAAGAAAATTTGGAGCTTCTTTAATTCTCGTAAGTCAAAGACCGGCATTTATAGATAAATACGTATTGTCGATGATTAACACCTTCTGCTTTCATAGAATATATCACGAGGATGTAAGGTATGTGATGTCTGCTTCGGGAGGTTTACCAGAATCGTTGACTAGGAATTTGACATCACTAGAGACTGGACACGTAATAGTAAGTGGGCTTATGTCAATAATGAAAAGTCCAGCATTGGTAAGAATACCGTGGGATGCTAGGTTGGGATCATACGCTGGAAACGTGGAAAGAATTGATTTAATTTTAAGCGAAGGGTGAAAATGTGAGTTGTTACAAGAGAATAAGTGAGACTGCCTCTGACTCGTCTTACATCTATCAAATTTTCTCTTGCATTAGCGAGAACCCATTATACATTAATAGACTGAGATTTTTCAAGCAGGTTAAGGATGAGATAGACAGGATATCTAAGACTAAACAGTCCCCAGAAATAATATCCCTTGTAGCCGATTGGGGTCAAGGAAAAAGCACATTCCTTGACATTATTGAGGAATACGCCAAAAGCAAAAATATTAGCGTAATAAAAGTACCTTTTGTAGAACTTTTAAGTAAAACTGAGGACTTGTTAACGTTCAGAAATAACATATATCTTATTGATGAGGTAGAGAGTTCTGTAGATTACTTTGCAGAATATCAAAACGAGATAAAGGATTTTTGGAGTAAGGTAAAGGAATTAGCCAACTCAACCGGAAATTCAATAGTATATCTTTCCATGACTCCTAGTGCATATTCTAAAATATTTGGAACTGGAGGATTAATTTATAACCTATTTTCAGAGACATACCCTTCACTCTTAGAAAGAATAAGGAAAGTTAGTATAGAAAATCCATCTAAATTAGAGTTTCTATTGATGTTAAAATGCATGCTAAAGATGGCTAACGTAAAGGACTTCAAAATACTCCAATACATGGATTTGCCGTACTGGGTAATAGACCAAGAAAGAAGAAAATACGTAAGGTTCTTCAACGATATATTGTGCGACAATCTTCCTAATATAGATAGAATTTTCAACGAACTAGCCAGATCAGAGAAAGGAATTAGCCTAAATTCAGAAGGGGAGACCATCAAGCTAGATACATTGACGAAAATGGAGAACGAATTGGACTCTCAAGAATCAAGTAATTTATATAGAGTGCTAATGAGTAGAATATTCACTGACGAAAAACTAATCATAAAACAATTAGAAGGTCATGTAGTGAAGGGAGTACTACTACCATACCTAAAATGGATTGAGATATTCCCTAAAGGACAAGAATACGTAGAGGACTTCCTTTTAACATACTATCAAGATGACTTTCACGTATTTATATCTGATAATATAGAAAGTGTAGTGTACGAAAGTATAGATACAAGCAAATTAAAGGAGAATATTAAAAAACTAACGCTATTCAGTAAAACTGAAGCC
>JAPYVG010000245.1 GCA_028277025.1 Sulfolobaceae archaeon | reverse complement strand
ATATACCCTACAAAGGATGATTATACTTTAGCATTAAAAATGATGGTAAAACTTAGGGAGTTAGGAAAACCAGTGGGAATTATAGATCTAATGATAGCATCTATCGCCGTCCAGAGAAATATGATAATAGTTTCTAATGATAAAGACATCGAGGTAATTAAAGAAATAGAACCCAGACTTGAGGTCACAACTTTTCATAACTGAGAGTACTGCCTCCGATAACGTAAGCTCGTTTAATAACTCAAGACTCCACGCACCAGTTACCGGGGTTTGACGAGTTGACTGACTTCCTTATATAAAACATATTAGTCAGATCTGGGTAATACAGATCTGACTGGGGTGTAGGCCGTGACGCTCCTTGGGCTTAAAGCCCGATGGGGAGCTTGACCGCCTCCAACTCGGACCGGAAGTTGGGCAAAAAGCCCGGATAAAACATAAGGGTGAGTGTAAGTGGAGGCCCCCAGTTCAGGAATAGACGTATCAAAAGATAAATTAATTGTACTATAATAAGCAGTTTAACGCTAGTGAGTAAAGCAGGTTTCATGGCGTAAGTAGTGTGGACTATGCTCGATTTTTAAGGAAAGTTTTTATACCGGAAGCTCCCCGTCCTGGAACGGTAGACCCAAAATCACCTCCTTAATAATAAATCTATAGTGTAAATAAGTGTTTCAATTACATTAAATGTAAAATTCTCTGGATTGAATAAATCAGAAAAAAATAAAA
Organism: Sulfolobaceae archaeon; assembly: GCA_028277025.1. The sequence goes on along the minus strand of JAPYVG010000245.1, from coordinate 2,018 downwards.
GAATTAATAATAATCTAAACTCCTCTCTCCCCACCTCCCCCTTGAAGAACTACCCAATGTAGAAGCTGAAGCGACTACTAGAAAGATTAATTAGAAAGTATATGATAAAAATGGATGTGGACAGCAAGTGCTTTTACGTAATGGGCATATTAAAGATCGCTAAGGACTTAGGAGTTTCAGTTAGTGCAACAAAGTTGCAGAAGTTAGTATTTCTTATCGAGAAAGAATTAAATTTTAATTTAGGTTACGAGTTTATTCCCTATTATTTCGGACCTTTTTCTAAAGAATTGCAAGACGATGTGTACAGGCTTAAAAATTTAGGTTATGTAGAGGTTAAAGAAGAAGCTGTGGAAGATTTTGTTTCTGGTGCAATTATAGGATTTAAGAAGGTCTACAAAATTTCGGATAAAGTTACCTTTGACTTTAGTTCTTTAGATAAAAACTTTGTCGAATTTGTTGTTACTCATCTTAAAATTCCACTTGATGATTTGCTTAAATACGTTTATGTAAAGTATCCAGAGTATACTGTAAATTCAGTAATAAAAGACAGGGTTTTTTAAGGCGAAATTTTCGTGTCCAAGTCTCCTCAATTTTTTCTGGAATATATAGAAGATGGAATAGTAGATTGGGATTATGCATTAGATGCTAGAGAAAATATAAGGAATAAATATGAGAAATTACTTAAGGAAGGTTCAATTACTAAGGAAGAATTCGAAAAATACGAAAATAGAAAGATAAATTATTTGCAACAAGCCGTTGAGAAGTTATCAAAGGGATTACTCTTAATATATGCAGGGATTATATTATTGCCCTTTATGATTGTTGCAGAAATGAGCAATTTTGGAATAAAGCATCCAAGGGAAATGCAAGAGATTATTAATAATGCGAGAGATTACATAAAAAAGAGCGTGAGCCTTAAGGAGATTGAGAAATTAGGACACGAGCCGATAAAGGAATCTAATCTTAAAGAGCTACTTGAGTTGACTCAACGAAACTATAGAAGATATCTAGGAAATGAAGGAATAGCAAAGTGCTTAAAATCAGTTGAGAATTTCATTACAAGTTCCATTAAGAACAGGAAATGGGAAACTCTTTGGGGAATTGTTAAAAAATGTGAAAAATTATTTAATTTAAGTCAGTTAATGAAAGAGAATTTACAATTATTTGTAAAATGTATTAATAATGATAAAGAATCGTGTAGAAAACTTAATTTAAGCGATGCTGTTCTCGATCAATTGGCGAAAAATCCTTATATTATTAATTTCTCATTTGTCATGACAGAGATGTCGATAAAGGAATTTATTGATATGATTCTATTAGCCTCTTATTTAGAGCCTTTATCGGCTATTACAAGATATAGTATATCATCCAATCCTGCATATATTACAAGAAAGGAATTATTAGAAGACGTTAGGGAACATCAAGACGATATAATTTCTTTTCTAGAAATGAAGGTACAAATTACTAAGAATCTTGTGAAAAATGACGAATTTGTGGAAAATATGAGTAAATTATACGAAGTATTTGGAAAAATACTGCAAAATCCCTAGATTATCGGAAATAGCTGATTTCCTTCCGCCAGCTGGGAGTTCCTACCATCAACTCAGCTGCCAGAGAGCCCTCCAAGAGGGGACTATCATCCAAGTCTAGTCCCTTGAAAGAAGGGAAAGCGATTGCTCTCCCATAGTCCGGTAGACCCAAAATCGTACTACAAATATAAATTCAATACTAAACCTCATATTTTTCTTCATAAGGAACATATTTTATTATACTTATAATAGAGAGCATTAAGAATATGTATTAAATAACTGATACAAATACAGCGGATTTTATCATAAATATCTTTATCATTTCCTAATTTACAATAATATTCCTCACTCTATCTTTGTAGAAATATAAAAAATCTAATATGGTACTTGGAAATTTATAAAAATTATCATATAATTATCTAACTAATTACATTAAATCTTTATGAACCTCTAATAACAAATAAAAATTATTTTTACTAATTAGATTTT
>JAPYVG010000226.1 GCA_028277025.1 Sulfolobaceae archaeon | reverse complement strand
AGGCACCAGTTCTACATTACAAAATCTAGTTGGTTCTACTATTTCGCTGACATTACAACTTTCTAATGGACAAACAGTAACAGTGAGTGCAATAGTAACGAGCTGAAAAAGAGGAGCCGGCAAGATGAAAAGTTTTTTTTAATATTTTTCCAATTTTGTAAAAATTTTTATCATAATTCATATAAACATTATTATTTAAGCCTTTGCGAATACTAGTATTTGTGGAATACCCATATTTTGACTTGAAGACTGCTAGAGAATTGTTACCGTGGCTTAGGGATCGCTTAATACAATTGAGAAAGATAAAGAATGAGATTGAGATCCTTTTAGTTAATGGTGATAAATATGCTTTGCAACAATACGCTAGTGAGACTAAGAAAATTATTGACGAAATCATTTCAAAGGGTATTATACTACGAGACATAGATATAGGCTTAGTTGACTTCCCAGCTATTATAAATAATAAGCCTGCATTTCTTTGTTGGAAAATAGACGAGGGTGACATAAAGTATTGGCACTATACGGACGAGGGATTTAGAGGGAGAAAGAGGTTAACTGGTTATGAGGATATTCTAAGTTTACGTTAAATTTATTTATTTAATTCTCTTAACAATTCCCTATGTACGTTGGTGAAAGAGTAAAAAGAAAAGAGGATTTAAAGTTCATTACTGGTTCTGGACGATACGTTGACGACATTGAGTACCCGGGGACATTATACCTTTATATTGTTAGGAGTAACATTGCGCACGCTAAAATTAAGAAGATTGACGTTAGTGACGCTTTGAAAGTAAATGGTGTTATTGGTGTTATCACTGGTTTGACAATCCCTTTTGAGAATAGACCTAGGAATTGGCCAATGGCCAAGGATGAGATATTATACGTTGGCCATCCTATTGCAGCAATTTTGGCTACTGATAAATATACAGCAGCTGATGCTGCAGATTCGGTTCAAATAGACTACGAGGAGTTACCTGCAGTTATCGATCCAGAAAAGGCTTTGAAAGACGATGTAAAAGCAGTTGAGGGTAAAAGTAATATTGCCTATAAGAAGGTTTATAACGCGGGTGATCCAGATAAAGCCCTTTCAAACTCAGATATTATATTGGAGGAGAAACTCGAAATTTCAAGGGTTTATCCCTCGCCAATGGAAACTAGAGGATTGCTTTCAGTATATCAAGAGGGTAGTTTGTTAGTTTACGCATCTACTCAATCCGCCCATTACATGAGAAGGTATTTATTGTCAGCCTTTGGTAACATGGTTAGGGATATAAGAGTTATTCAAGCTGATGTTGGAGGTGCTTTTGGGGCTAAGTTATTCCCATATGCTGAGGATTTCATAACTGTTTACGCTAGTTTGCAATACAAGAGGCCCGTAAAGTGGGTTGCTTTAAGGAGTGAGGATATAAGGGGTATGTACCATGGTAGGGGACAGATACACAAGGTTAAGTTTGGAGCTAAAAAGGATGGTACTTTGACTGCAATGATAGACGATGCGGTTATTGACTTAGGTGCTGCTTCTCATGGAACTTACTTGGTGGATATAGCAGCTACAATGTTGACTGGACCGTATAAGGTTAGGGATCTAAGGGTTAATGCTTATGGCGTTTACACGAATAAGACTCCGTTGGATCAATATAGGGGTGCCGGTAGGCCAGAGGCTGCTTTCGTATACGAAAGGATCATGGATATTATTTCTGATGAGCTGAAATTGGATCCAATTTACGTTAGAAAAAGGAACTTAATTACTGAATTACCTTATGTTAATCCTCTTGGTCTAAAGTATGATTCTGGTAATTACTTAAAGTTACTGGAAAAAGCCGAGAAAGTCTATAGGGAGTTTGAGGAGAGAGCTAATGAGTTGAGAAAACAAGGTAGAAGAATTGGTGCTGGTTTATCATTTTATCTAGAGCAGAATAACTTTGGTCCTTGGGAGAGCGCTTCAGTTAGGATTAAGGCGGATGGTAAGGTTCAAGTTATAATTGGTGCAAGTCCACATGGCCAAGGTACTGAAACTGGTATTGCTCAAATCGTTGCCGATGAATTAGAAATAAGTGTTGATGATGTTGAAGTGATCTGGGGCGATACCGCTATTATAGGTGAGGGTTTTGGTACTTACGGTAGTAGGAGTTTAACCTTAGCTGGTAATGCAGCATTATTAGCTGCTAGGAGGGTAAAGGAGAAGGCTTTGAGGTTAGCTGCACAATTTATGAAGTCAGATGTTCAAGAGCTTGAATATAAGAACGGTGAGGTTATTAATCCTAAGAGTGGTAGAACAATGAGTCTGAAGGAAATTGCTACTCGTAATATGGCTAGCTTAGGTGGTATTTGGGAGTACAAGGAAGAACCCGGACTGGAAGCTAGTGGATATTTCGGATTTGATAATCTAACTTATCCCTACGGTTCACATGTGGTTTTAACAGAGGTTGATGATTCTGGAAAGGTTAAGATACTAGATTATTATGCTATTGACGATATAGGTACTGTTGTAAATCCAATGTTAGCTGAAGCTCAAGTTATAGGAGGAGTGATTCAAGGCTTTGGTGAAAGTATTTTTGAGGAAATTGTTTACGACGAGAATGGTAATTTGCTAACTGGTAATTTGTTTGATTACGCTATTCCAACAGCTGTTGAGGCATTCAATATTAAATGGGAGTACATGGAAGAGGGAAAGTCTAATGCTCCTTTGCCAGCAAAGGGAATTGGTGAGGGAGCGACAATCGGTACTCCACCGGCTCTTATAAGGTCAATAGAGAAGGCTATTGGTAAGAGGTTAACTAGATTGCCAAGCAAATTAGAGAATTTAATATAAAATTCTCCTTTTTTATAAAGTAATTTAAAATTCTTTTGACAGTAGTATAGATAGAAAGCTATTTAAGTAAAAATAAACACTGTTAAAGCAGTATGACTCAAGTAATAGAATCCTATTCCTCACCATTTTATAAGAACATAATCGATTTACCTCCATCAATGGTTAGGAAATTATGGAAAAGTGGAAAGATAATAATAC
>JAPYVG010000225.1 GCA_028277025.1 Sulfolobaceae archaeon | reverse complement strand
CATCCCCTTGTCGAGGCTTTCCGCCCCCTTAACCCCCTTTCTTTGTAATTAAAAATGATGAATAATTACACAAAAATATTACAGACATTCACAAAATCTTCACATTTAATTTCTTAAAATGTTTTTCGTCAAAAGTGTAAATCTCGTTAATACCGTTATTCATCATTATAACATAAGCCAGAGCATCATTTATGCTTACGTTTTCCTCATCTGCTATTTTAACAGCTTCAGTATAATCTTGTACTGTGACTTGTTTTATGATAATATTCTCATTGTTAATTATGTTTTCAATAACCTTAATTGAGGTTGTGAGGTTAGATAAACTCTCAATTACGTTAGCAATTTAGAGATGTGGACTACAGTAGTTAAAACTTTTTCCTCCCCGTTATCAATTTTTGCCAGTATTTCCTTTGCTTTCTCTTTCATTTTCTTAATCTTTTCATTGACTGAACGTTTTGGTTTAAGTATTGCATAAATGAACACGTTAGAATCTATAAACTTTACGTTTAAGCTCATGCCAATCACTTGGCAATTCTTCAACATCTATACTATCAATAAGTTTTGTTAAGTTTGAAGCACGGGGGTAAAGCTCAATCCTATCGTCTTTTAGAACTAGGATGAACTCATCGGTGTTAAACTTGTCTCTCCATTCTTTTGGTATAACTATCCTTCCTTGGCTGTCAACTCTCTTTATTACCACTTTCTCCATCTTTTACCAAAAAATCGAATTACCAATAATTAAGCTTAACTATCAAAATATTTAATCCCCTTCTTTCTAACTCTTCTTTAGCTCTTTTTAGTACATAATCCGCTTTCCCTACTTAAAATAATAAGTTTACATAAATCCTTTTTCTCAAGGAGTATATGAACTCGTTGTATAAAGGCTAGAAAATATTTAGTTTTATTTAAATTTATTTTCTTCACACTAAATTTATCTTGATCTCTTAAAAGACACGTATGCCATAAAAGCTGTGAATATTGTAAAGGCTATTTCAAGTTCTCTCTGGTGTAATAAAAGCTATACTGGAACCTATCTGCGTGCCAATTGCTGCACCTAAGCCCATAATAAGGGAAATTTTCACGTCAATGTTCTTATTGAGGAAATAAACGTAGGTAACTGTAGTTGTAGTTATAATGTCAACTAATAAACTCGAACCTATAGCTTCCTTGAAATTTAATCCTAAATATAGAAGTGTTGGAACAACTACCAGTACACCCCTAGCTCCAGTAATGCCAGTTAATGCACCAACAGATATCCCAATGATTACCAGAAGGTAAATTGGAATTAACATAATATAATTTAAGACGTTAAGAGTATTAATACCCTTACCAGTTTTTAAATAACTTATATACTTTATATTATTATAAATCTTATTAAACATAATTTAGAAATAATTTATATATAGATAATTTTTTAATAAAAAATCATCATAATATAATCTATAGTAAAAATAACGTCAAAATAAAACCGAAATTAATGAAACTTAGTGATTAATTACCATTTATTAAGGATTAGCACTTTTATTAAATTATGGACGATTTAGATAAAAGGTTAATACTACAATTGTTTCTTAATCCCAGAGCGGGAGTTAGGGAGTTATCAACCAGATTAAAAGCTCCTCGAACAACAATTCATTACAGGTTTATAAAGCTTATTAGGAATGAGGTAATTAAGGGATTTTCTCTATACGTTAGCCCTAGCTTATTAGGTTTTTCACACGCTTTTATAATATACAAGGGTAATTATACTTTACCCAACTCTGTAATTAACTTCAAATGTATTGAGGGATTTACTATATCGCAAATCTTCTACAAGGATAATCTATCTTTAACTGAAATAAATCCCATAAGAGTATTCCCAGTAAAAGAAGCAATTCCCTATTCCCTATCAAAGTTTGACTTAAATCTTATTAAGGAGTTAAGTAAAAATCCCATTAATATTAGAGAATTAGCTTTTAAGCTTAAACGTTCGGTAAAAAGTATAAAAAGACATATAGACTTTCTAGAACGTAACGGTATGATTAAAGTTTTACCTATAATAGATTTGGGGAAGATAGACTTACTCTTTTATGCAGTATTAAGTGAGGAACCAGTAAGTGTTCCAAATGAAATATGGAGGATTTCAGATAATGTAAAGATAGCCATTGCTTCAAATCTAGAGGAGATTAAGAGGAACACTGAAGGTATTAAGGAAAGGAGTTTAATTACAATAAAATCAGAATATTATGTAAATAACTGGATTGATGTAGTCCAAATTAATTGGACGTAACTTTATGTGATACGAAATTAGTTATTTGAAACATGGAAAAGGGAAAATATGCCTTCATAATATTTAGTGATCCAGAAATTAAGTCAGAATTGGTTAAGGCAGCTCACGCCTTACATTATGCTTTAGGATTAAAAGAGAAGGGAAACGAAGTAATTGTGTATTTTGAAGGTCTCGGCGAAAAAATATTAACGTTAGAACCTGATTATATAAAGCCCGTTTTAAATAAGGCAATAAAAGAGGGATTAATATACGGAGTTTGCGGTTACTGTGCATCTCCTCCTCACTTAAATATAGCTGATAAATTGAGGCAGAAAGGATATAATTTAATAGGAAATGAAAACGACCATAAAGATATCTCAGAATTTATAGAAAAAGGTTACAATGTGATTCTAGTCTAATTCTAGTTATGAGAAATATTAAACAATCATAATAAAGTATAAAGTAATAAGCCGTCTGGGTCAATGTTAGAAACTAGAATCCTAAAATCGTCAAAAGTGTCTTTCAGCTTTTTACATTCGAAGGTTTTAGATGCTTCTTTTCCACATGCTATATTAATAGCTTTTTCTCTAGCTTCTGGAGATACTGCAGATTCGACTAGACTCATTATCATTTTCCCTAGCATGCCTAATTTCTTACTACTCATCCTAACACCCCTTCTAGCAAGCTATTTCCTCTTTGGCTTAACTAATCACTGTAATACTCTTATTACAAAAGGTTGAAAAGCCTCGTCCCTTCACGGCTG
>JAPYVG010000039.1 GCA_028277025.1 Sulfolobaceae archaeon | reverse complement strand
GCCCCGCCTCAGAGAGGCTACGGATTTCCGCCCCCTTAACCCCCTTTCTTTGTAAAGTAAAAGAAAATAATGAAATAAAAGAACTGTTATAATATTCATATTGTGATAATAAAAGGGCGAAGATAAAATCAAAAAAGTTTTTAAATATGTTTTAACAGAAGTAGAAATCGGGGATGAGGGGATGATGAGCAGGGTCAGAATTGAGCTATGAAAGGATACCCGACAGCTGACCTGACCCCCTCATCCCTAATTCATTACTTATCTTTTCAACTATTAAGCTTTTCTTCTCATCCAATTTTGAAAAATTGAGCAAAGAATGAGGTTGGATTCTAACGTTAAATCTATGACGTGAGAATAATTGTATAAACTCCCCCGTTTAATGCAAAAAATTGAATTGGAGGGTGCCACCATGAACTCGATGAGCAGTCGCGAGGTGGAGGAAGACATCCAATGAAACTCCCCATGTCCTTGAAGGGAGTGGTTTAGCTCCCGTAGACGGCATGGAGAGGGAGGAGGAGTGATGAGGCTGAGTGACTAATAGTCATTAAAAGTGGCTATTAGTCACAATGAAAGCCGAACTCTTTCAGATACAGTTAGCCATATATAGCCTTATGTTGAAACTATAACTTGCTTGGTAGGGGTAAGGAAGTTAATTCTGAGGGAGATAAAAGGGTTTTTCCAATACGAGAAGAGCGGTGATAAGGAGTTACTTAAGGAGGTTCTGAAGGAGGTAAAGTACGAGGACGGCTATGTAATATTTAAGGAGGAGAGGGTTAAGGTTGGGAATAAGGAGGACGCTGTGGGAGTTTTTATGGCTAATATACCTTATATTATATTAGGTTATGGGGAAGTTCATTGGGATTTACCGGAGAAGGTGGTTAAAGTTCAAAGGGATGCGATTAAAGTCCTTGAGATCGGTATAAATAATGTAGCTACCCTTGAGATCTACCTAATCATGGAAATGGCATTACGTGCGCTCTACTCAGAATACTTGTCTTCCGGTGTCGTAATTTCATATAAGGGGAAGAAGGTTAAAGTTAAAGGGCTGGATTACCGTAAGCTAAAGCTTTATATTAAGAGGAAGGGGTGGAGTAAATATAAGGTTAAGGTTAACGGCGAGGTTTTCCCTTACTCTCAAGGGTCGCTTTTAGCCTGGGCGGAAAAGTTTATGGATCCTAAATTGGATTTAGCCTTTCGCCTTTCAATTAACGTTAGGAATTTATTGGCTCATGGGGAAATCGAGTGGGAGCTCTTCCCTACTTTTAAATCTTTAGAAAGTGCCTCTTATGCTTCATGGCTTTTATTTAAAAAGTTTAGAGAGGGTTTTGAATTCATGAAATAGATTGAAACACGTTTTACCCACTTAATCTCTTTTTACTAAATTACTAGTTTACTAGGTTACAGTTTTTTAATTTTCACGGAAAATTTATGGGTTTATTAGATTATAACCCGATATTTTAAGCCTTATTTTGTATATGAGTTATACCAATGAAATTTGATACCACTGGTATCACTTTCCTATAAGGGCAATAATAGAAATAAAACTTTTTAAGCTTAAGATTACATTAGATATTGATGACAGAAACCGTAGTTGGAAGAAAGAAGAGGACTAAGTACGAAATAATTCACGATATACTATCTCAGTGCGAGAACGGTGCTAAAAAGACTTGGTTAATGTATAAGGCCAATCTAAGCTACGAACTAACAAACAATTACATAAATAGGTTAGTAGAGAAGGATTTAATAACACAAAAAGACGGTCTATATTACTTAACAGAAAAGGGTAAGAAGTTATTAGAGTTGCTTAAGGAGTACAAGGAAAAGAAGACTGCTCTAGATAAAGTTACTGCACAAATCAAGGAAATCTACGGAGAGGACTAAAAAGTTTTTAATTCAAAGATTTTAATCTTCTTTTTCTTTTCTTAATTTATGGATGTATTGATTTTCACCTCAAGTAGAGAGGCAGTAATGGAGGAACCAGTCTTCTGTGATAAGGATAGCGTTAAAGTTGACACTAGTAAATGCACGGGGAAAACAATAACGATAGCACCTTATTTGGCTAAGTATTTAAAAGATCTCGGTTATAAAGTAATTATAGTAGACCCATTTGCTGAAGATACTGATTATGAGGCGGATATGGTAATAAAAGGGGATTCGTTTAAAGTACCCGACGAGCTTGTTAAGGACAAATATGTAGTAATAGCTACTAAGCACGTTTACGACACATGGGCTATAATGAAGTCAATCCTTGGAGGTGCTAAGGAGATCGCGGTAGTGATGAGTATAAAGAGGGCTAAAGTCATAATGAAGAGGCTCTTACAAGCTGGCATTCCGATGGAGCAGTTAAAGAGGTTGAGGATACCTGCTGGTTTAGATATCGGTGCTAAGAGTGAAAAGGAAGTGGCCATAAGTATTTTAGCGGAAATTCTAGCAGTTGAAAGGGGTGGAAGTGGTAAGCCGCTAAAAGAAGTTAAGGGGTTTGAAAAAATTTTTGATGAGTTAAGTTAGCTTCGCCCCACAGTTTATACAGAATTTAGCATTAGGAGGATTTAAATAACCACACTGTGGGCATCTAATACCCTGCTGTGGCATGGGCTGTGAAGACATTGGTTGTTGCGGTATTGGCTGTTGAACTTGTTGTGGCATAGGTTGTTGAACCATTGGTTGTTGCATTCCCGTCTGTTGGAACATTGAAGCTGGCATATCAAATAGTCCGTCTGTTATTTGCTTGTCTATAGTTCCGAAAAGCCTCCTATTTATTATCTCCCTCCCTATAGGCCCTATGTGTTCCTCTTCTACTATTATCGAAAAATCGTTTGGAGTACCCTTTACTCTAACAATAACTGTCTCTACATGGTGTAAGTGGCCTTTCTTCATAGCCCTTATTTCATAATCATAATATCCCATTTGCCCCGGCATAGGCATTGGTTGTAATGTCATTATTTGGCTTTCCCAGCCTTCGCTGAGGAACATTTGGTTTATTTCTTGTGCTAATTGCGGAATATTTACGTATCTTCCCGTGTAAGTCTTTTGCATATCTTAAATATATGCCACATAATTATAAACGTATCTAAGAAAATTCTCATGCATAAGATTTGTAATTATGTTTAAACTTTTCGACGTCAGTATTTTTAACTAATACATTTGTATTAAAATATGTTTACAGACCCCCTAAAAACTATAATTAATAATTCCTTTCATGTTTTCTTTCCTCACGTTAAGTATTTAAAAAATTTTAATGCAGATTTCAGAAATGCTTAAAAGTAATTTAATGATAATAGCTTTCGATGTCGTTAAAAAGTTATGAAAAAACGGTTTACAAGGTAATTTTAGTTGTAACTGCATTAATAATTCTTATAATAAATCTACATTCAATGGCACAAACGTCAAACATAACTGCCGAAATACAATCATTAAACCAGTCCATTTTAGCCCTAGAGAATCATACAGCCGATTATCCCTCTGCTGCAGTCCCCTCTTGGTTAGACACTGGAAGTAACGCGTGGATGCTAACTGCTGCAACTTTCGTAGGTTTGCAGAGTGTGCCGGGTGTAGCATTATATTATGCCGGGCTATCTAAGAAGAAATACGCTGTTAACTCGGCATTAATGGTATTCTACGCATTTGCAGCAGTACTCATAGTATGGATGATTGCCGGTTATAATGCCGGTTTTGGTTATCCAGCGTTCATCCATATAGGGAAATACGGCATAATGGGATACCCGTTACCCGCATGGTTAGGACATTATGAGGCTAGCCAGACTATTTACGGGCCATCTGGGAGTCCAATAGATATTCCCACATCAACTTATATATTCTTCCAGTTTGTATTCGCCGCAATAACTCCGGTATTGCTCGCTGGCGGAGTACTAGAGAGAATGAACTTTAAGGCGTGGATGATATTCGTACCCTTCTGGTCCTTATTAGTTTACAGCCCAGTAGCATATTGGTTATTTGCCGGTGGTTGGTTGAACCAGTTAGGTGCTGTGGACTTCTCTGGAGGTTATGTCATCCACGTAGATGCGGGAGTAGGCGCTCTAGCTGCAGCACTAGCTGTAGGACCTAGGTTAGCTAGCGAGAGAAGGTTAGAGGCCCACAGCTTGCCTTTAGTACTTGCCGGTGCTGGGCTAATCTGGCTAGGTTGGGACGGATTTAACGGCGGTGACCCTGGCGGTGCAACTATAGATGCGGCAATTGCAGTATTGAATACAAATATTGCTACCGCTGCAAGTGCAATAACTTGGATGTTAATGGACATGGCATTCTTTAAGAAACCCACATTAGTAGGTGCAACGTCCGGTGCTGTAACTGGACTAGTTGCTATAACTCCCGCGGCCGGTTATGTTAATGGTTGGGAGGCAATGTTAATAGGTATTGCCTCTGGCTCTATACCATGGTTATCCTTGTACAAGTTTGAGCCTAAACTCAAAGTTGACGATACATTAGGAGTGTTCTCTACCCACGGTATTGCAGGGATTGTGGGAGGATTATTAACTGGAGTATTCGCTAACCCCGCTGTAACTCAATATGTAGATCCAGGGCTTACTGGGGCTTTATATGGTAATTGGTACCAGTTAGGTATTCAAGCCCTAGCTGCTGTAGTAGTATTTGGTTATGATTTCGCAGTAACCTTTGGATTACTAAAGCTAATAGGTCTATTCATTCCATTACAAGCACCACCAGAGACCTTAGCTATAGGTGATTACGCCATGCACGGTGAAGTGGCTTACTCTGAATTATTAGCGACTCTACCAGAATCCGCTAAGGCTGAGGAGAAAGAAGAGGAGGTAGTAAGCGAGGAGAAGAAAGGAGAGAAAGAAGGGAGTGAAAAGTAAGAAATTAGATGAGTTACAGGGACAGATACAAAGATTAGGGTAGAGAAAGAAGGGAGTGAAAAGTAAGTAAAAGTATTTTTAACTAAATTCCTCTTTTCTTTTTATGGATACAACAGTAGTAATTAAGTCCTTCTCTTCTCTTTTTAAATACTTAGAATTCAGAGAGCATAAAATAGAGAGGACGCAATTAATGGTAATTAACGGTGAACCAGTTAGCCCAGTACTCAGTAAATCGGAAGGCTATAGCGTTAGGGCTTTTGACGGTAATTCAATATTCTTTACCTCTTCACATAACATTTCAGACCTCAACCCCACGTCATTGAAGGTGAAGAGAGGTTGGGAAAAAGGGGTTGATGGCAGTAAAAGGGAGAGCGGGAGTTATGAAGTGGAGGAAAAGATCAAACTTTCAGACGTGCCTATAGACGCTAAAATAAAGGAGTTAGTCGAACTTTCTAAGCACATTTACTCATTAAACCTTAAGTCAAAAATATTGTCGGTAAACCTTTACTATTCCGAAAGTGTTGAAAATAAAAGAATTGTTTTTGAGACCGGAGAAGAGGTGAAGGGGAGGATTCCGAGGGTCAGACTTTTCTATTCAATTACTATGAAATATGGTGATAGGAGTGTTACGATTTCGCAAGATGAACTGGGGAATAGCGGTGGTTATGAGGTATTTAAGAACTGGAATTTAATTAGTTTCTTTGAGGAGAAGTTAAAGTCAGTAGACGAAGTCTTAGTAAAGGGCAAAGGTGTTTCCCCCGGTAGGAGGGATGTGGTACTTAGTAGTATGTTAACTGGTATAATTGCCCACGAATCAGTTGGACACCCGTTTGAGGCTGATAGGGTTTTAGGTAGGGAATCCGCACAAGCCGGGCTGAGTTATTTAGTGGGTAGGAATATCGGCGAGAAGATAGGTAGCGAGGCTGTTACTGTTATTGACGACCCGACAATTTACGGTACTTTGGGTTATTATACAATTGACGATGAGGGGGTTAGGGCTAGGGCTAAATATTTGATAAAAGAGGGGGTTATTAATGAACTTTTACAAGATAGGTTTTCAGCATATAAGTTCGGGGTAATGAGCAATGCTTCAGCTAGGGCTTCAGCCTTTGATAGGGAACCTTTAGTTAGGATGTCAAATACTTTCTTTAAGCCCGGGAATTACAGTTTTGAAGAGTTGGTAGAGGACATAAAGGACGGTGTTTACTTTAAATCTTACATGGAATGGAACATTGATGATTTGAGGGTGGGCGAGAGGTACGTTGGGTTGGAAGCTTATGAGATTAAAAATGGGGAAATAGGAGAACCATTACTCTTCCCAGTATTAGAGACTACGACTTTTGAGTTACTTTCTAAGGTTGATGCAGTAGACAATACTTTAAAACTTTATCCGGGTACTTGCGGTAAGGGAGACCCGGATCAACCCTTGCCTGTATCTCTAGGAGGACCTAATATGAGGGCTAGGGATATAAGTATAAAGGTGAGGGAGTAATGAATGAGGAGTTAGTTAGGATTCTTGAGAAATTAAAGGGCTATGAAGAGGTAAATATAACTAAGTTTGTGACTAGTACGCTTCTAGTCAAATTCGTTTATAGTGAGATTGCTGAAGTGCAGAGGCTTAAGGAAGTGTATACGTTAGCTTACGTTAGGAAGGGTAAGAGGTTTTTCGGTGTTAGCCTGACCGGAGATGCTGACGTAGCTGAAATACTTGAAGAAGGGTTTAAGTATGCTGTAGAATCTAACCTTTACCCCATCTTAACTGACAATGATAGGGAGGTTAAAGTGGTTGAAGATAACTCGTATTTGGAGAGTATAATAAGGGAGGGTGATGTTAGTCAAATAGAGAAGGAGATAGACAATTCTGAATACCCCGTTTCCGGTACTGTTTCAATATATAGTACTGAAATCGGGGCTGTGACGTCTAAGGGGTTCAACGGTTATGATAAGAGGTATAAGGTTACGGGATATGTTAGGGCTTTCAATAAAGAATATAGTGGACAATGGGGTTTCTTCTCCTCTTCCCTAAACGATTTAAAGGAGAGTATAAGGAAGGCTAATGAGTACGCTTCTATTAGTGGGAAGATAAATGTAGATGACGGTGCTTACGACGTTGTCGTATCACCGTTAGTTATGGCAAACTTTATGACGTATTTCGCTGACTTTGCCTCGGCCTTCAGTGTCTTAACCGGTTCTTCCTTTCTCGCAAAGTATAAACCCGGAGATAAAGTGGCTAGCGAAAAAGTGACTATATCTGATGTACCTAGGAGCGGTAGGATTGCTGAGTTTGATGCCGAGACTACCTTTACTTTTGATAAAGAAATAATTAAAGACGGGGTGTTTAAGACCTTGTTGTATAATAACGAGTTAGCATTAATGATGGGGGGAAAGAGTACTGGTAACGCGGGAATTATTTACCCTATAGCATTCGCTTTTGACATACAGGGCGGTGATGAATCCCTCGACTCCCTACTTTCCTCGAATAGGGTTATCTTCTTTAACAACGTTTGGTATACTAGGTTCCAAAACTATTATGAGGGTAGTTTCTCCACCGTTGGTAGGGATGCCGTAATAGTTTATGATAACGGTAAGCCCTTAGGAGTTGCCGGGAGGATTAGGATAGCTGATACTTTCCCGAGACTTTTGCAGAATATAGAAGGGCTTTCCAGAGAACGGTATTGGGTTAAGTGGTGGGATGCGCCAATTCCTACTAATTCACCATATGTGCTTGTTAAATCCTTAAAGATCTCTAAAGCGTGAAAGAATAGTTTTTCGCTTTATATTTTTAATTTTATTATTATAATTCCTTTAGAAATGTATATACACACACTTTGAGAGATTTAATTAA
This sequence comes from Sulfolobaceae archaeon, assembly GCA_028277025.1. Next base: position 7,163 of record JAPYVG010000039.1, on the reverse strand, counting down.
TGGACATCTCTCTTAATTTAAATCCGCCAAAGAGTTCTTAGAGAGAGAAGAAGATTAAGGAGGAAGTTTGGTCTGACTCGTTTTTCTTAAACGTTTACAGTGAGAGCTTAAAGGAATTATTAAGAAATATAAACAATGTTACGTCCATTTTCATTTAGTCAGAGTCTTGGAAGATATTTATGTTTATCCCCTACCGGCTATTAAGCGTGTCATAGGCTTCACCTTAAAGAGGTCCTTATCCTTTAAGATTGAGGGGTCGGTAGATAGAAATGATATGATAAGTTACGTAATCTATGGCGGGGATGTGCTTTACGAGGTTGATTTCAGAGTGGTAAAGTACGGGGGTAACATTTCCTCATTGTTTATTATAATTATCAGGTATTCGAGTAAGTCAAGGGAGATCTACCCATCTCCTAAGGAGCTAGTGAGTAAGGTTAAAAACTCCCTAGTTACCTTAATTAGGTATGCGTGACTTTAGCCTTGCCTAAACATGTAAGTTTTTACCTTATCCCCTTCTAGGACGAGATATAGGGAATGGAGTATACCCTCACTGTACTCACTACCTGGATTAAAGACCATAGTCCTACCTATCTTGTCAAAACCTTTAGACTCGTGAATATGTCCGTGAAGCCCCACGAGTGGCTGGTACTCCTCAATTATTCTCCTAACACTAACCGAGCCCACGTGGGTAAAAACTATTTCACCGCCCTTGACTACGGGCTTTAAGTCTTTATCAAGTAGTGGTGCGTTATCTAAGTGTGTGTTGTAAGGTGGGGCGTGGAAATTGTATATAGCCTTGCTCTGGTCAGTTACTTTCTCAACTATCTCTTTAAGGTTTTTGTAAAGAGTTTCCTCATCTTGCTCTCTAGGGGTATGCCAGGGAGTAGGGTTTACATAACCGTAAGATACCATCTCATGGTCTCCTATTTGGATTACCTCTCCTTCACACTTACGCATTATTTCACTTTCTGTTAGGACGTCGAATAGGAACTCTGGGTCATCGTTGCCCAGATTAACGTAAATCGGGGTTTTAACATCTTTCAATTTCTCCTCGGCAACTTTAATCCACCCCCTCACCACATTTATCATGGCTTCCTTAAACTTCTCGTCTACTAACTTTTTGTTAGTTTGCATTTCCTCGTATTCTTGTGGTGACACTATTGTATAATATTCTCCCCTCCTCCTTATTTCTTCCTTAACCATTTCTAAACCTTCTTTACCGAACTCTTGGTTTTCAAACTTATACCTTCCATTCCCTAAATCGATTATTGCATATAAAGCCTTTCCAGCTAAATCTCCACCGATAATGAACGCGTCAACTTTGAACTGCAAGCCCGCATTGAGGAACTTCTTAAATATAATGTCAGAGCCGTGTATATCGCTCGTGAACAGTATTTTTACTTGTTGGGATTTCTTACTATCTACACCTTCTGGTGTTTTCCTACGAAATAATCCCACGCGTTAAAATCTGCTTATGGAATTTTAAATCTGACTTAAATGAGTTTTCTTAATAATTCTTTTTAATTGTTTCATTAAATCTGGCTTATCCGTGACAATACCATCAACTCCTAACCCTATCATCCTCTCTAAAGTCTCTATATCGTTTATTACCCATGGAATGACTTTAGAGCCCTTAAACTGCGAGAGTATAATCCTATTAACAAGAGAGAAGTGGGGGAGAGCGTATTCTAACTTAGCCTTAGTTGCTGAAGTGAGTATCAAACCTAAATGTTTTCCACCGCTCTCGTTAACCCTTTTTAACGACTCTTGGTTGGAAGATATGAAAACCACTTCATCCATTTTTCCTAAACTCTTCACTACGTTAACTACCTCACTTTCATAACCTTGCTCTTTGATTTCTACAAAGTAAAGAGGACTATTAATTTGCTGTAGAACCTCCTCTAGAAGAGGTATTTTTTCTCCTTTGCCAGCATCCAGCTTCTTTAATTCTTCTAAAGTCATTTCACTCACCTTACCTTTACCGTTTGTAGTCCTATCAACTGATTCATCGTGAATTACGACGACCTTACCGTCCTTACTCCGCCTAACATCTAACTCTATCCCGTCACAACCCATTTCTATAGCCCTTTTAAAAGCTCTCAAGGTGTTTTCGGGTTCGTAAAATGACGCGCCTCTATGAGCTATGCATAAGAACTTTTCCTTCATAAATTGTTTTATATACGTTATGCTTAAATCGTTATTGTGAAGGATATCATTAAGTTTCTGAAGACTACGGCAGGGACTTTAGAAGTAGTAGAGAAAGCCCCGAAGGCCGATATGAAGTTCCGAAACCTAATAAAGAGGGTTATAAAAGATGAGGAAGAGAGGTTAAAAGGGGTACTTTTCGGGGAGGACATGGTATTCGCGATGAGGGCTGGTTATAAGAACGCTGTCCTCGGTTTCTTCCACTCTGCCGAGGAAAATAACAGGTTCTTGATAGAGAGAGCTTCGCTTTCGGTATTTATATCACATACTACAGATGCTTACCTTAAGGCTTTGAAAAGTAGGGATTGGCATAAGTTGGTCGATGAAGGTTTTATTATAAGGTCTGGCGGAGAGGCTCTAACGAGGATTAGGAAGTTTACTGGAGAGAGGGAGGTTAATGGGATTACTATTTACTTCGCTGGTAGACCGGTATGTGAAAAGCACTTAAAATGGGAAATGTATTCTATGTCGATTAACGAACTTTATAGAGAGCTGGGAGTGAAGAGGAAGAAGGTTAGAGAGGATATAAAGTGCAAATATTGTGGGAAGGAGGCTAAATATTTCACTCTGGCAATGCCCAAGGCTAGTGCTTTAATTTCACTTGCTTGTGAGACAGTTGGCAAGAACCCTAACCATCTGTTAAAAATTTACGCAAACCTATCTAGAGTTTTGCACCCCTACGGCTTTACTAATATTGAAAAGGAGAGAGTTTTCACCCTGTGGGCCAGGGATTTACTAATGATTTTATTAGAAATCGATCAACTTCTTTTCCCTTGCGATTTCAAACATAGCACCCGAAGCTGTAACAACGGGAAGTCTGCCTTCCATTTCCTTAAGTATTGGAAGAGTAGAAAGAATGGTACAAGCGACGTAAATGGCATCAGCCACTGATTGGTGAGCTACTTTAACGGCGTCAAGTATTAAGGAATGGGGGGTTGAAGCTATCATTTGCCCCCCAGTTCTACCCAACGCAATTGAGCCGATGACCTCAAAACCGAAGTCCCTTAACCACTTAATTTCATAATCATGCCTTCTCTGATTATAAGGGGTTATTAGGAAGATTTTCTTAGCGTTTAACTCCCTGAGTCTTGTTATTATTGCTTCAGTTGCTATAATTGTTGGCTTTGAGAAGAACTTTTTCATCCTCTCCCATTGGTTCTTATAAAACACGCCGTAAGACCTTGCGTAAAATATCACATCATCCTTTTCCACCCTCTCTTTAATCTTCATTAACTCCTTATACATCCTCTCTTGCTCATCCTTCCTAATTCCATGGCCGGGGTAATACTTCATCGTAAATACCTTAAACTTACCTTTATAGAGTATTTCAACGTCTCTAGGAAGTGTAGGGTTTTCTTCAGAAACTATAAGCGATATCATAAATCATAAAAGTGATGCATAGTTTATAAAATTGTGAAATCACTAGTACTTCACGGCAAAAACTCTTCACCAGAAAAGATACAATGGCTGATTAAACCCTTGTTACAGTTCGGTGATGTTGAGGCTCCTCCTTTTGAGTATGAAGTAAAGGAGGGGATAGAGAGGGCTATGAAATACGACTTCGACTTGGTTGCGGGTCACTCTAGAGGCGGGCTTATTGCGTTAATAGTAGGTGCCTTAAAGGGAAAAAGTGTAATAGCCGTTTCCGCTCCCTCAGATAGGAGGAAACAAAGAGAATATTTATCAAAGTTTCCGGAGGGGACAGTTCAACACTCTATATATAAGGACTTGCTTAAACTCCCGGAGGAAGAGTTTGATTATTATCCTCTAAAATACGCGAATATGATACGCAAAGCATTGCTAATTCACGGGGAGAAGGATGAAATCGTGTTAAAAGATCACTCAGTCTTAATGTGTGAGGAGATAAAGAAGTACGGTGGGGATTGCGAACTACACATTATCCCCGGCATGAGACATTCTCCCATAGGCCAACAGTATTCATTAATATGGGATGTGATTACTAAGTGGGTTAAGGAGAAGGTACTTTCTTCATAAACTCTTCCTCATCTACTATAACCCTTTCGTGTATGCCCTCTCCAATTTTAACGTCTTTAAAGTATGCCTCTACCTTAAACTTTAGCCTCCTACCGTTAACTTCTATTAAAGTAGATCTTACTCTAACTTCACTTCCTATTGGTGCTGGGGCTAAATGTTTAACATCTACGTGATAACCTACAGTAGTCTTTCCCTTTTCTAAATATTTTTGAGCAAGTGTAAATGAAACGTCCTCCATGAAGGCTATCATAATAGGGGTTGAAAGCACGTATACAGCTCCACTCGATATTGCGGAAGCAGAATGTTGTGGTAAGACTTTATAGACTTTTTCTAAACTTTCTCCAATTTTCATTAAAATATTTATCCTTAAAAAGGCTTATTAAATTTATGATAGTTACAGCTCCTTTTGCGGGCCCAGTCTCATTTCCACTACTGGTTTCAAAGGTTTTTAACAAAAATGATTTTGACTTAAAGAACAGTTGTAAGGTGAATGAGCCCGGTGACGTTGTTCTAGACTCTATAACTAATGTGGCGAAGATAGGCTTAAAAAACTATAAGGTAGTTGCTGGCGTTTACGTTAAGATGTACAGTATCTTGGGGAATAGGAGTTCTGACAAGGTATTTACTATAAGGAGGGGAACTTTAGCAGATTATAACGCAAGACTTTATGCACTGATTACGGGGAAAAAGGAGGTTATAAACACTACTGCTGAAGAGGCTTTGAGGGCGGCTGAGAAAGGGGAGGGAATAGCAATAGTAGGGATTGAGGTGAGACTGGCAGATATATTGGAGGAGGAATTTGAGAAATTGGGTTATTTATCCCCTCAATGTGTAATTTATTCAAGGGTTAACGCTAGGGAAGTTTTAAAGGCATATGAAGAGGGGATAAAGATAATTAATGAGAGACCAGAGGAAGCCTCTGCAATTATCGCCTCAGCAAGTGATTATTATACTGTCGAAACGATGAGGAGGATTATAAGGGTTTATTCACATAGACTGACTACCTCAAGGGAGGATTTAGAGAAGAGCCTAAGGGTTTACAGGATGGTAGAACCATTAGTAGGTGATTTGAAAATTGAAGTTATCTAAAAACGTTGAAGTGATACCCGGCAGTCCTAATACGCTGATTTATGATAATAGGGTAGTAATAGATTTAGGGGGTAAAAACGCGAACTTATCTGTTCAGGCTGAAGAGCAATTGGCAACCCATGGGCATGCCGATCACATAGCTGGTTTATTCAAGGAAGCTAAAGTCAAGTATTTGCCCAAGGAGGATTATTGGGCTTTAACACTGATAGGTAGGAGAATGGCTATCTACGGTTTTAGCTCTAATGAGGAGAAGTATTTCACTTACGATCTGATAAAGGAGGACTTGAAAAGCGAATTGTCTGATACTGAAGTAGAGGAGATAAAATTACCTGGACATACCCCGGGGCATACTGGCTATATTGTTGACGGGATACTTTACGCTGGGGACTCCTTTTTCGGGCAAAAGGTACTTGAGGGGTTCGGAGTACCTTTTTACACCGACTTCTGGAAGGCTTTAGAGACAATGTATGCCTTGAAAGAAATAATTAAGGGGGTCGAGAACGTTGTTATCTCCCACGGCCCGGTTTATACGAACAAGAAGAAGATGGAAGAACTCTTAATGTTTAACATATCGTTTGCTGAGAATTTAGTTAAGAAGGTAAAGGATTTGATCACGGGAAGAGAGTTGACGGCTGAGGAGGTTACTTATTTACTCTCTAATAATAAGAGTATAAGTAATATCATGCTGAATTCTGTGACAGTAAAAAGTATTTTAATTTCGGTTGCAAATGAGGTAAAGGTTACCGAAAAAGGAATTGTTTACTCCTTTAGGTTATAAGGAATTCAGTTCCGCGACACTTCTTCACTCACTTTTCCATTAGGACGTTATTTTTTTACCCAATCTTTCTTACACAAGCAAAAAGAGTAACTTTTAGTGGATAAATTCTTGACATTTGATCGTGGAGTGTTAGGGTTATAAAGTAAGTTTACTAACTCTGTAGTTCTCTTGCCTTTTCCAAAATTCTTTCAAGTACTTCTCTCCCTAGTGAACTATATTTTTCCATGAAATCTTCGACGCTCTCTTTCTTTTCTGTAAGTACTTTTATCATCAATTCCTCAGAGATCTTAGTTGCTAGATTTTTGTCCTTAACAAGATCTAATATAAATTCTGTTAATTCGTCAACCTTACAGCTTGATTGCCTTGCGCTCAACTTTCCTTTGTCATTTATTTTCCACATCACTACTACTCTCTCTCCCCTGATATTTCAATTTATAGGTTTTCTTTAATTTCAGAAATTTTTAAATTTCAATAATTTACAATTTTCGCCGAAAATTTATAAATTGAAACTTTTATTATACACGTATAATAGTGTTAATCATGAAGTCCGTAATTTCGTTCATAAGCTCCATACTTCAATTAGACAAGGATTGGGTAACAAGCATAACAATGGCAATGATAGTGCTAAGCATAATATGGGGTGCATTAGGTATAATAGACGCCTTGATGGTAAGGATTCAGGAGGTTCAATGCAAACCCTTCCTTTAACAGCACAAGAGTATTATGCCTCCATAACCCTTCATGGCATGATTCGGTTTCGCACAGCAATTAGAGTTTGCTATATTTATTTACTTCACGTTTAAGATGCTAAGGATAGAACCTAGGAGAACTTTTTGAGCAAGTAATCCTTCTCTCCATAAACCTAAAAGTCCTTGAGCGTCAAGATACTTTGGATGAATTGACCAAAGTCTCATGAGCTTTTCTTAATGTTAATAGTTAAAAATTACTGTTAAAATTTATTAAAAAATAGGAGAGTGTGGACAACATTTTCACTCATTTGAAATATTTACATTTATTATCACCCCCTTATCTAACAAATACACCGGGCAGTAAAGGATGTTATAGATAAGGAAATAGGTTGCGAACCACCTCTCGA
>JAPYVG010000223.1 GCA_028277025.1 Sulfolobaceae archaeon | reverse complement strand
TCTTTTAGTACAGATCTTACTTCTCTCGATAGATCATACAAGTTCATGGTTTATTTTATTAAACTAGGGTTTTAAGTGTGTAATTAAATCGCATAAATATACCCATATAAATTACATAGTATAAAGGAGTGGTATTTATCCTTGTGCTTTTAGGGAGCTTATCATTAAGTTTTAATTAGTAAGTGTGGGAATTATCTCTTAATATCTCCCCTGAAGTATTGTGCTTATGCACTATTATTAATATCAGTAAAGTTTCCTCTTGTCAAGTTAATTTTTCTTCTACAATCTTTTTATCGTAACGCTGAAAACATCTACTCCAATAGGAACGATATATTGTTTATATATGACTATATACTCTATAATATTAAAATATAGTACTGTATAAAATAATTAGATTATATTTATAAGAAAGAGGGAGAAATGCATAATATGACCTTAAAGGATGTATTCAAACCCCTAGACCAAAAGAGTCTTGACGTGTGGCATATAAAATCGCTAATAACCACTGGAATGGGTGTCTTCACTGACGGATACGACTTGTCTTCAATAGGACTAGTTCTAACAACTGTGTTATCTTATTTTGGAGTAGCAACTAGTTCCGCAGACTACAAACTATGGACTTCCCTTCTAACCGGCTCAGCCTTGGCTGGAGCAGCAATAGGAGCTTTAATTTTCGGTTACTTAGCTAATAAAGGAAGGAAAAAATTTTACGGTATCGATGTAACTTTAATGACAATTGGAGCTTTATTACAAGCTGTAGTAACATCACCGTTACAGTTGGTTTTAGTGAGAGGGCTTTTAGGCGTAGGAGTAGGAGCTGACTACGTATTATCACCTATGATAATGGCTGAACACTCAAACGCTAAAGACAGAGGTAAGTTAATTGCACTAGGTTTTGGAATGATGTGGGGATTTGGTTTTGTTACTGCATCTACACTAGACTTGTTATTAACGAGCTTAGGTGTAAGTCCCAATATAGTGTGGAGAGTGGTCTTAGCAGCAGGTGCAATACCAGCTGTAGCTGTAATATATTTAAGAAGGAAGATACCAGAGACACCGAGGTACTTGTTAAGAATTCAAGGTGATTCTAAAGCATTCAAGGAAGTCGTAAAAACTTTGGCTAGAACTGATGTGAACATCAAAGGTGATTATAAGGATATAAACACTTTCAGAGACTACTTTGCAAGATTTTACAAAGTATTCATCATTGCTGCTCTTTTATGGTTCTTGTTCGACATAGTTGCATATGCTGGAATTTTATTTGGACCCTCAAAAATAGCCCCTGCGGTAGGTATTAAGAATGGAGCTGTCTTCAATTTACTTATAGAGTTTCTGTTTACTTTCCCAGGCGGAATAGTAGCTATTCTCTCAATAGATAGAATAGGAAGAAAACCCTTACAAACCGTGGGCTTCTTAGGTATGTTTGCAAGCCTAATGTTGTTCTCATTAACAAGGTCATCTCTTCCAGTAATAGGAGCTTTCATGCTCTATGGATTAATGAACTTCTTCCAGCAGGCAGGACCAGGGTCAATCAGTGCTTCCGGTATGCTAGGAGTTGAATTAGCCCCAACTAAAGTAAGGGGAGTTGTTCAGTCCATTACAGTTGCCGCTGGACGAATCGGTGCTTTTATAACGGCGTTCTTATTCCCATATTTACCGTTAAATGTCGCTATAGGCATATTAAGTATAGTAGCCTTAATAGCTGCGGTTCTAACCTACTTTGGAATTCCAGAGACTAAGGGAAGGCCTCTAGAGGAGAGTTCGGGTGAGGTAACAGTAATAGAAGAAGTAGAGGAAAAGAGTTAGGAAAAAGATATATCTCTAAATATCAAAAATTTTTTATTATAACTAAATTAATAAATTATAATAGATACTAAACATTCATTAGCTCCGATTAGCTCTTCTAGTTCTTATGATAGCATTTTTTGAGCGGCTAATCTTATATATATACAATGACGTTCTTGATGATTTTTAGGATATTTTTGACCTTGAAAATAATCCATCTCTTGCTTACGCATGATAATTTGAGTGTGTAGATAGTGTCGTCGTTAAGTTATTTATATTTGTATAATGAGTACCACTGACGGGTAGGAAGCCTGTATTTAGGCAAGACGTTTCTTGTCCCTCTTGTGGTAGTCATCATGTTGTTAAGTGTGGTAGGCCTTTGGGTAGGCAGAAGTTTTTGTGTAGGGATTGTGGTAAGTACTTCTTGGGTGATGCTAGTTATCATTCTAGGAAGTTGAGGGAGGAGGCTTTGAGAATGTATGCTAATGGTATGAGTATGAGTGCTATTTCTAGCCTTAACGTACCTCTTGGTACTGTTTTCACTTGGGTTAAGCGTTATGGTAGGAAAGAGCATGAGAAGTTGGTTGAGTTGTGGGGTAGGGCTAAGGAGTTGGTCAAGGGTAAGGTTGTCACTAAGGTTGTTGATGAGATGTGGACTTACTTGTACAAGAATACTAGGGCTTTTTACAAGTGGGTTTTCACTTGTTACGTGTACACGAAGCTGGGAGTTTACCTCATTTTGGGTAGGGATGAGAGTACTTTCCTTGAGGTTAAAAAGTATTTGCCCGAAGAGGGTAGATGGGTGAGCGATGATTATAACTTGTACTTCTGATTGAAAGACCACACGGTTGTCTCGCCGGTTAACCCTAACGAGTCCTTTCATTCCTCATTAAGGGATAGGCTAATTAGATTCAAGAGGGCAACGAAGGCAGTAAATAGGAGCATTCGCAGCATGATGTACTCCATAGCCCTAGTCTTATGGGAGAGAAGGTTAATCCCAGAATTTGTAACTTAACGACGACACTATCTCCAGACTCAGGAAAGATAATAGAAATTTTTTAACCTTACTTAATGTTGAATACTCTTATTAACTGGGGGGATATCCAGTAACTGGGGTGATACCCTGTTATTCGACCCAAAACCTAAAGAAGACCCGAAGGATTTGTTTGATAGAGAGGCTGAACTCGAGAAGGTTAAAAACGGGCTTAACTATCCAATCACTCTGATCTTAGGAATTAGGAGGA
>JAPYVG010000224.1 GCA_028277025.1 Sulfolobaceae archaeon | reverse complement strand
TTAGGTAAGATCTTCCTTATCTCCTCATAACCTCGCTTATCATTAGTAAACTCGTAGAGTTTACCTTGAAAATACATGATTAATTTATCTTTTGATACATCTATTCCTGCGACTGGGGCCTCCAATTATACTCACCCTTATGTTTTATTCGGGCTTTTTGCCCAACTTCCGGTCCGAATTGGAGGCGGCCAAGCTCCCCATCGGGCTTTAAGCCCAAGGAGCGTCACGGCCTATACCCCAGTCAGATCTGTATTACTCAGATCTGACTAATATGTTTTATATAAGGAACATCGTTAACATCACTAAAAGAATTTCATAAAAAAGGATTATTTAAATTTCCTATAAGGGAGCTATCCATCCCCGCTGGCGAGGCTTTCTGTCCCTTAAACCCCAATTTTTGTAACTTCCAGAATATATAGAATAGCTAATGTTAACTTCTGAAATGCTTTTAATAGGAATATTTATATATAATATTAACCGATCTTAGGTCTAACCTAAATAAGGTTTATTTATATGTTTTTAGTATATTCTCTCGTATGTTAAGAACTTTGCTGCTTCTCTTTTCTTCGCTTCTTCTATTACTTGCCGCTTATTACTTATCATCTAGTCCCTTAATTTTATCCGAGTTTTCACATTCTTTAATAGACTTCCTTACGGTATTATTTTCAGCAATGGCTTTGAGCAAAATCAAAAATGATCACATTGTAAATGGAAAATTTACTTATGGACTTCATAGGTTAGAAATAGTTGTTGCTCTAATTAATATATCAGTGATAGTAATTCTTTCATTATTTATACTTTATGAGTCGATAATTTCAATTTTATACGGCATTAAAGATAATCCTCTTGTATTAATTTTGGCGTCAATTTTTGTTTCTATATTGATATATTTTGCTAATCAAGAGGGTGATCAAAACAACATTGGAGGAAAGGGAATATATATACATTTACTCTCAGATTTTATAAGTTATGTTATCGGTATTTTTATGGGATTAATCATTTTAATTTATAGAATATATATTCTAGATCCTATAGGGGCTATTATAACGATATTAATAAATATAATTATATCTATGCCGTTACTTAAAGAGGCTTTTTTAATATTTATGGAAGGATCTCCAGTTGATATAAATGAGGTTGAAGAAGAGTTAAGAAAAATTGAGCCAAATATTCACCACTTACATGTCTGGTCAATATGTAATCATGTTAGAGTAGCTACTCTTCATGTGAAGGTTTCCCCAAATTTAACTATAATAGAGGCCGATAAAATAAGGAGTTCAATTTGCTCTTTACTTAGGGATAAATACAATATAACTCATACTACTGTGCAATTTGAAGCATACAATGAAGATTAATAAAATTGACTAGGCCACCATTCTATGTCCTTGTGAATTTTACTTCCTAATAGCTTTATGATTCTCTTTCTATCGTTTTGTGAAATTCTAACGTCCATGTGGACTTTAAGGAGTGGAAAAGGATAGCCTTTAATTGCAACCTCTGAGAGGTCATCTATTATTTCTTTCGCTATACTCTCATCTATTCTGCCTGCAATTTCGATTTTAATAATTTTATTACCCTTTCCTAGCCTAGTATAAAATACACTATATTCCATTTTCCTTAAAAATTCCAATTCGTATACATCTGAAACCTTCTCTTGATTTATAGTTTTTATATAAGGCTTAGTAAATCCGCTACTATTTGTGAATAATTCTAATACCGTGATATCTGAGTAATCAGTGCTAAATAGCTCTCTAGATCTGCTAGTCTTAGAAATCCATAACACATTGCCATCATATTCTTCCAAAACTCTAGTAATTAAAAACTGGTTTAATAATTGTAAAAGCTCTCTCATTTTCTCCTCATTTTTAATGCTGATAATTTTATCTATATCTATTGATTCCACTATATTTAATTCTTCTTTGCTTATTTTTTCAGTATTAATTTTCTTACCTATCTTATTCGTTAAACTTCCATCTAAAAGTAAGTAATCGCCTAATTTTCCACTTTCTAGTGCTAATTTTAATTCTAATACTTCCATTAGTAGATTTGCTCTCTCTTTAGCGTCATTACCAGGCTTAAATATTCCTATTCTCCCATCTTCATTTATTATTTCTACTTTCTCTTTATCACCTCTTACGGCTTCAGCGTCTACAGTATATATTATTCCTATTCTCATTGCTTTAGTAAAGGAGCCACCGTCAACAGCTACGAATTTTTTCTCATTCGAAGAAGAATTAGGTTCATACTCTATCCATACATTTGATATTTTTTCCCCAATTTCCTTTTCAAGGTATCTTGCGATATCGTATATTTGGTCTTTTAGTTGCTGGCGATTTTGAATGAGCATATCGTAAATTTTCCCTATCAAGTTTCTTCCCTCACGATACTTTTATTTCCTCTCTTTTCCACTCTAATTACATAATCAGCTGCAGCTAATATTTCTTCGTCGTGAGTTACAATTATTATCTGGGGCACTGTCTCTTTAATGCCCTTTATTATATCTACTAGATAAGTCTTTCTTAATTCATCTAGATTTACTGTAGGTTCGTCCAAGATAAAGAAGTTAACATTGGCCATTAGTGTTCTAGCTATGGCAAGCCTTAATGCTAATGATATTGCTATTTTTTCTCCTCCACTAAGTGAAACTATTGGTAATTGTTCTCCATTATTGGTATAAACTATTATTCCGCCCTTAGAACTTCTACTTTTACCAGATTTAGGGGCAAGTTCGATTTCTACATTTTTGATTGATAAGTCAAACTTGGATATTATGTCATTTAAATTGTTTTCAATAATTTGTTTAGTTGCCATTATTATATAACTTTGTAGTCTATTTTCTCCTAATGCCTCCCTAATTTTTCTTAATTTATTTATAGCATTCTGAATTTTTTCTCTACTTTTAAGTTGTTCCTCAAGGTTATTTAGTTGATTTTTTAGATTTGTTATTTCATTAATCTCACTATTTAATTCACCTTCTTTTCTGCTCTTCTCTAATTTTTTACCATTTATATTATTCTGTAAAATTTCTA
>JAPYVG010000222.1 GCA_028277025.1 Sulfolobaceae archaeon | reverse complement strand
AAGACTTATAATGTGACACTGTATTCTATAGGTTTTGTTGAAGCTTCTTACTATCTTACTGCATCGACCCAAAAAATAGGTAACTTATACATTGTTCAGATTACGATAACGAAAGAGTTAGATAATATAGCATATGTTAACGAATTATGGCTAATACTCACAAGACCTTAATTATAGGTAGTTCATGTTTTCTTTGGAATTGTGATTTTTCTTATAATTAACATAATTCTATGGAGGAAATCTAAATATATACTGAATAAAAATAAAAATAAGGATAATCGTAATAATATTACACTTATGATATAATTAATGAATAGGTAACTCCATGGCAATAATCCGTGCGATTTACAAAATTCTCCAAGGGGCAATAGGACTTGTCAAAACGCTTCCTCTCCACAACTAAAAGACTCGACAAGGTTGTCACTCTTAAGCCACTTCCACACCTACCTCAGTGTTTCAAGGCAATTAAGCACACTGTACTTGCCAATCATAGTTTCTCCTTCTTCAACCGATTTGATGAGTTTATCTAACTCTTCTCTCTCGCCCTTAGTCATATTGTATTTCATGTGTACAATGCAGTATCGTCTCTTTATTTTCATCTGTGAAGAATTAATAGCACAGTTGAGTGCCTTAACGCCATCGGTAACAACTATCTCGACGTTATATTTCTTCCTAGTTGTAGTAAGAGTTCCAAATAGCTTCTCTTGTCCTCTTCCTTAAGTAGGATTAAGGAGTATGTAAATAGCCTAACAACACTACAAAAACTCTATTACTTAATCTCTCCCCTCAGGATTAACAGATTTGTTAATGCTGTTCCCGTTAACGTAAGATTGCTCTTTTAACTAAAAAATCGCGGATCCACACAGGATTAATTACCCTGAATTTTTGTAGAGCAAACTGGGGGAGTTTATTGAATTTTTCTAACGGGAATATAAAGCGGGATCCCATATATGCACTTATACTGCTTACTTAACAAATTTTCAAAATTCTATGAGAAGAAACTCTGTTAGCAAATTGTTTTAATAATCTCTGTGAGAAGTTTATAAATATGAGAATTGTTGAAGATAAGAACGGAGAAAGGTTTCTAATAATCGAGTCAGATAAGGACTTTGAGAAGTTTAAAGAAGATTTGTTAAATGATGCTAGAGAAAAAGCTAAGGATCGAGCCCGTAAACCTTCTTATGAGACCCAATCTCCCAAATGAAAACTATGCAATTTTTTGGATCAACGCTATACAGTATTCTTATATCCCCCGTAACTTCTATGGAAAACATAGGATTGTTATATTTATCCTTACCTAATTTTTCCCTGGCGTACTTCAAAGGATCTTTTCTTAATAACAGCAGTTATGGGACTTTAACGTAACTTAAAGATTTTCATCAGTCCAAGTGGTCCACCTAAATAACGTTCAACGAACCTGAGGAACGCCTCCACGCTCCTCAGGTTAAGAGCCCCCACTAGCTCCCTGACGACGTTGATCATGATGGTGAAGATCGTGAGGTAACCCTGAAGCCTCTCTCTCCTCCACGGTAGACCCAAAATCACCTCCTTAAAAATAAATCTATAGTGTAAATAAGTGTTTCAATTACATTAATTGTAAAATTCTCCGGATTGAATAAATCAGGAAAAAATAAAAGAATTAATAATAATCTAAACTCCTCTCTCCCCATCTCATCCTTGATTACGGTATATATGGAGTAGAGTACAAGGGCTAGTACGAAGATCAACGTGCGGAAAACAAACTTAGTAGAACTGGTAAATGGAAGAAAAGCCTTAATGTTCCTATAAGAGGTTTCTATTGGACCTCTCACCTTATTGTATAAATTCAACACTTCCCTCTTGGGCAAGTCTAGATTAGTAGCCCTAGCAAAATAAACAAGCCTCTTCTTCTTTCTCCTCACTTTTTCCCTGCTATACACGAGGAGCTTGAACTTGACTTACTCATCCTTCCTATGCCTCTTACTATTAGTCTTGTAATCACCATCAAACTCCTCATAAACCTTAACGTAACCAACCGGGACAGCAATTATGTAATTAAACTGTGAAATGAAGTTGATCACATCCACAGTGTAGAAACCGGCGTCAAGTGTTATTAACCTTATCTTGAATCCCATTGCAATAACTTGCTCCACAAGAGCCTTAACTATCTCTTCCTTAGTCATACCGTTCACTTGTTGAATAAAGGCAAGTAATAGTACTTTCCCCTTATACTTGGTTGTTGCAGTTGCGTAGTTCCACGAGTTTCCCTTTTCAGAGCTCCCGAGTCCTTTCACCGGTTTCCCGTACCACGTCTTTGTTGTCCAGTCTATTGAGAGGTCTATCTCCTTTACTCCCTTCAGTACTTCTAAGGATATTTTTCTCACTCTTTCCAATAGTTTTTCAATTACTTCCATTCCTTGTTTCTCTACGTAATTCCTCACGGTTTGTGGGGATACGTCATACGCTCTGGACTTGTTCTCAACAGAGTCGTTCCACAAACAAGCAGAGATGAGAGTTTTTACTACCTCTTCTCCTTTCCCTTAAAGCATGGAAAGTAATTTATATCCTATTTGTTAAATGTTTGGTGAGGGAGAGTTGGGGTTACCATATTCCTATCTCACGTAGTAATACTCTGTCTCCCTCACCTTAAACCTTTTCTTCAATTCTTTACACTCGTATAAATTTCTTTATCTTTCACGGATTAGATATTATCCTATCAGAAATATTTTTTCTAATATGATTTTGGGTCTACCGCAAACGGTGTAGCTGTTCTCATGGGGATACTAATGCTGTTTGCAGCAACACAACTACATAACTACCATTATTACAACTATTATTTCTAGCGAGATAATATACGAAAAGAGATAGAAATAGATTTTTAAAGTAAGTTCTCTATATCTTTTATAGTGGTTTGCAGAGAGTGGAAGTTAAGGTTTCAGTTGAAGAAGGCTAAGAGCTATGAGGAATTCATAGAATTCGCTACTGATGAATTCAATGATAAATTGCTCATGCTGATTTTAGAGAAATTGGAGTTGTTGCAAGAGAACCCTTTCAAATACTC
>JAPYVG010000038.1 GCA_028277025.1 Sulfolobaceae archaeon | reverse complement strand
AAATATTATTTATTAGCTACAATAGCCCGAAATATATGATATTTTGTTGTAAATTAATTGAGTTAAATTCAATTTATTCTAAGTTTTAGTTTATCTTGCAATAAACGAGATTCCCATACTGACGTGGCTCGTTGAAGAGGTTGGGGAACTAGCTGAGGCTTTACTTAGCGGAAATAAGGACTCGATAGAGGAAGAAATAGCTGACGTCTTAGCATGGACCATTTCGATAGCAAACTTAACAAACATAGATGTGGAAGAAGCTTTAAGGAAGAAATACAAAATCTAACCGCTGTGGATGAACAACAATTCTTTGAAACGTTAAGAGAAGCAATAGAGGACTCTCAAAGAAGATATTATAGGAATTTAGTTTACATTGAAAAAAGAAATAATCCAGAAGAGATCGCTATTAAAATCCTAAAATTGTATCTTCAATTAAACCCTAATGCCTTAATAGCTTACGCTTTTCATCCCTGGGCTGAAGGAGCAAAAGAGAGATTAAAGAAATTCAGAGAAGAGATAAGCGATAATCTTATAGATATTGATTATTCTAGCTCAGATAAATATTTGGGAAACACATTTGATGTAGTTGTTTTAGATTTCACAAATAACTTTGAGCCAAATTATGTTGGCAGATTAGTTGATTTGGTAAGAGGTGGAGGATTAGCAATAATCTATACGGACTCATTACTTGAAAATAAAAAGTTTAGAAATTCCATAATTTATAACGGAAAAATATTAGATGTATATGAAAAAAGATTCTTAAGAAAATTAGAAGAATACGAAGGAATATTTATAGTAAAAGAGAACAGTTTTACAGTAAAACCTTTCAAGGGGGAAGTTAAGAAAAAGAGCGAACCATTAATACCAGTAAAACCACTCATGCCCGAAGAGATTCATAAGCTTTGCTTGAGTTCAGATCAGAACAGAGTCCTGGAGTCATTCTTTAATCTAAGAGTGGGTAAAAGAAAAGTCTTAGTAATAACTTCTGCAAGAGGGAGAGGTAAAAGTGCTGTAACGGGTTTAGGCATAGCTGGGTTAATATCTCTACTAAAAGAAAAAAAGAGGAAATATAAAGTAGTAATAACCGCACCGTCAATGAGTGGTATTTCCCAGATAATAGAGTTCCTTAAAAGGGGTCTAGATGTGTTAAACATTCAGTATAAAGAGAAGAAAGGTAAAAACGCAACCTTCCCAACGGAAATAGAGGGTGAAAACTTTAGAGTGCTTTACGAAATACCGGATGCTGTATTAGAAACTGAGGGAGACTTACTTGTTATGGATGAAGCGGCAGCAATAGGAGTAGGTTATATTGATTCAGCCCTAAAGATCTGGGACAAAGTAGTATTAGTGACTACAGTCCACGGGTATGAGGGCTCCGGTAAAGCGTTCTTAAGGTATTTAAAGAGGATACTTAGCCTGAGGAAAGCAATAGTTTACTGGCAAGAAATGGTGACTCCACTGAGATATGCTGAAGGAGATCCAATAGAGAAATGGTTATATGATACATTATTGTTAGACGCGGAACCAGAAGAACCTAGGAGAATACCAGAAAAATTAGTGTTTGAAACTATTGATAAAGAAGAACTATTCAGTAACGAGAAAAGGTTAAGGCAAGTTTACGGGATTCTAGTGACAGCACATTACAGAAATAATCCCAACGACTTAATGATTATGGGTGACGGGATTCATCATACAATAAAGACGCTCTCTACTATTGACGGAAAGGATATAGGTGTTGTGCAAATAGCTGAAGAAGGAGGATTGCCAGAGTCTTTAATAGAATCAGCGTTAATGGGGGTAACCTTTGATGGAAACTTAATACCAGATAGACTGATAAAACATACTCGTTTAAAGGAGTTCGGAAGAATGAGGGGGTGGAGAATAGTAAGAATAGCAATAATGCAAGAATTACAAAATAAGGGTTTTGGGAGTGAGTTGTTAAAAATGATTGTTGAGGACGCTGAAAGACAGGGAATAGATTGGGTGGGTTCGGCATTTATGAGTGATATAAGAGTACTTAATTTTTGGATTAAAAATGGATTTTATCCCGTTCACGTTTCCCCAAGGAGAAATGAGAAATTAGGCGATTACCCAGTAGTAGTTATGAAACCGATAAGCGAAGTGGCAAAAAGGGCGTTGAAAATAGCTACTTACATCTTAAAAGATAAACTGTTAAACACGATTCATGACGTATATTTTGGAATGGATCCAGAAATTGTAAGGATACTACTTAATGGAGCTAAAGTGCATAAAGAAGTGAGAATAAACAGAATTTACATAGATAAAGTAGTCGCTTTCCTTCAAGGTGTAAGCCCGTATGAGTCCTCGGCTGATGGAATCCATATGCTAACTCTTAAATACTTCTGGGACGCAAAAAGGGATTGGAGTTTATCACCACAAGAGGAAACATTATTAATAGCTAAAGTATTACAAGGGAGACCATGGAGGTTTACTTCATCTACATTAAGAGCCAATAGGACTGAAGTTAGTGAAATGTTGTATGAAATCATTTCACAACTTTTATATAAATATTATGGGATAACACCAGATGTAAAAACGGGTGTTGAACTAAAAGATATTGATGATGAGTTTCGCACATCGGAAATATGAAGAGATGCACCTCAACTGAGCAATAGTGAAATAACTACAGCTATCGAAATTAGTTGGTGAATTCCTATTAAGGCTCCAGGTTTCTCTGGGTTCTTATTTATTGACATGTATACTAAAATCCCTACTATAGCTTCAATAATTGAAATTCCGAGAGCTATCCAAAGTCTCAAATAAATTAAAGCTATGAAAAATATCAATGTTGCTAAACCGTGAATTACCCAAGCCCATTGAAGTTTATTTTTAGGATATCTTACTTCCCCTATACTTAGCTTCATCCTTCTAGTCCCAGTAACTACTCCCCCCATGAAAATAACAAAGTAAAGGAAATGAGGAGGAATTATTGCACTTATGAGGAACTGTAAAAATTTAGAAGGATCGTAACCTAAGCCTAGCATAAAATATGAGACAAAAGTTGTATAGGCAGCTATATCATGAAATCCTTGGAAAATTGATGGTAGTTTACCAGCTAAAACGTAGAGAGTAGCCATTCCAAGCAGTGCTGTGAAAATTACGCTTATGAAACCTATTACTGTTATAGTATTAAAATCAATCAGTAATAGAGTAAGAGAGAATATTCCTACTAATGTCGCGGATATTCTATGTATAGCTTCTGGGTCACCTTTAACTGCAACTTCTACTATATTTCTAGTATATGGCCAATTTGTACCTAGAGATAGACCATAACCATACCCTTCTACAATTCCACCTAAAACTATCGTTAAAGCTGCTAAGGCTGAAGTGAGAAAAGCCAATTCGCTTATCATATCTTTAAACTCGCCATATCGTTTAAAAAATCTTGTAAGGATGACTTTATTTAATAAGTTTTTAGATTATATTATCGTGAAGGAAAAGGACATATTATGGCGATTGATAAATAACAATATACCCTTAGTGGATGATGATTTTTCCACATATTTATTAAAAGATGGTACTATAAGTGAAGAGGATTTAAAGGCATGGAAAGAGTCTACTAGACTGATTTATCAAGCTTACAATAAGCTTGATAAAAGTAGAAGTGAAAGTTTAACACTTTTAAGTTCTGCATTAGAAAAATTAAATTCAATAAAGCCGAAAAAACCTTTACCGCCGGATGCTAAAATAAGATTCGAAGAAGTTAAAAATAACGTTACAAAAGTAGTAGAAATATTAAAAGGCAAATCTGATTAGGAAGTTTTAATATTTTTATGAATAATGTAAAATTTTTTGAGCTTAATATTGTAAAGTTTTTATTAAGCCTATAAGACTAATTTTATTCTTTTTAACGAGTCTCCCTAAAAGCTTTGCTGAAACACTCGAGGGGAAACTAGGAAAGTTTTAAAAAGTTTTTAGGAGAGCAAAGCTTATAGGGAGATTAGAATGAAGGGACTTTCAAAAGGATCATTATCATTAAGGGAAGCTTACGGTCAAGCAATGGCGGTTACAGCACCGCTAGGCAGTGTGGTTTCAACAACTACAGCAGCAATAGGAATTGCGGGTAAAGCAGTTGTGTTTGCTACAATTTTAGCATTAATTGGAAGTACGCTATGGATATATACTTTAACTAGGTATTCCACTAAAATCGCATCTGCTGGAGGTTACTACATATATGGTGCAGCAGCGTGGAGAAATAAAACAATAGCATATTATGAAGCTATTACAGAAGTAATAGCTTATTCTGCATTAAATGCGGTAAACGCATTAGCAATATACTTAATTATTTCTACGGTCTTATCAAACTTTAATATTTCGGTTCCGTCTTATTTACTTCCATTATCGATAATAATAGGTTTAATTTACCCCACTTTTTCATCTATTACAATCCACATTAAGAAACTATTAGGAAATATCGTAAGTGTAAGTGCCACACTAGAAGTAATATTTCTCTTTTCAATATTCATTTACGCTGTAGCTACTAAGGGGATAAACATTGAATACTTTGAACCGACCAATACATCATTGAGTGCACTAGGAATCGCAATGATTCTAACAATAGTTAGCATATCTGGTGCGGGTGCATCAACATATCTAGGTGAAGAGGCCAAAGTACCCAGAAAAACGATAACCGCTGGAATGTGGTTATCCTTAATTTTAGGTGGTAGTGCAATACTTGTAGGAACATATGGAATAGTAGCATTATGGAACGGTTCTTTAAGTTCGCTCTCAAACTGCTCACAACCATTAATCTATGAGCTCTCCTCTTTTGGTTTGCCGATAGTATTACTCGTGTTATTACTTTCTCTTAACAGCTTGTTAGCTTCAAATATAGGAACAACTATAGGGGCTGCAAGAGTTTTATTTAACTTAGCTAGAGAACGGGCAATGCCTAAAGTGTTTGAAAAAGTTAACAAAGAATATGAACCGATCATAGCAACAGTTACTATAGGCTTGATATCGGCCTTGTTCACAGTTGTAGCTTTAGCATATACTGGTTCCCCTGATAATGCATTCCAAGAAATAAGTGTCATAACTAGCGTTTTCTGGTTACTTGGAAGAATAGTAGATGGTTTTGGAGTACCTATATTTTATTGGAGGATTAATGAATTAAAAATCACAACAGCTATAATCCCAATTATAGCGACCGGAATAAATCTTACTGGAATAATTCTAACATTTCAAACGCCAGACATCTTCCAAACATCATTAATTATGAGCGTAATAGTTATCTCTACCATATGGTATTTAATAAAAGCTAGAAAGAGTATAGCGGGGACTTATGTAGTAGATGACAATAATCAATTAGTTACACTTGATGAATATATCAAAAAGCTTAAGAGTAAAGAGATAGAGATAAGTTAGTCTATTATAATTTATTTCTAAAACTTCAAAGACTAAGGAAAGGAGATTAAAACTGTTTACCAAAGATTGCTTAATACTGCTTCATCCATATTACACCTAAGAAGGGAAGAATCCTCATATTTGAATTATCTTGGCTTAAGAATGGTTCCAATTTAAAAATTTTTAATTATAGCTACGATAAATCATACTCTTTTTATATCAATCTACTGAATTCTTTTATATCGTTTAAAGATAAATAGTATTATATGAAATATGTAGTTGCTTATGATGGATCGGAACACTCAAAGAAGGCTATAAATTTTTTACTTAAAATAGCAAAAAAGGAAGATGAGATACACATAGTAACTGTAGTAAAGGAACCGCCTAAATCACCAGAGCAAAAAATAATTGAGGAGAGAAGTAAAGCAGAAGAGGAACAGAAAGAATTAATGAAAATATTATCGGAATATAATGTGAAACCGATAATTGAAGAGAGCTTGGATGTACCAGATGCTATAATACAATATTGTACTAGAATAAAATGTGATATGATAATAACAGGGAGTAGAGGTTTAACTGGTTTAAAGAAAGTAATATTAGGGAGCGTTTCATCTGCAATAGTTAACAAATCGCCGGTTCCAGTACTCGTCGTAAAATAAGTTTAATTTTATTTTTATTATTTTATATCTATAGATACTATATAGTTGAATATAGTATCTATTATATTATATATAAGCTATTTACGTTAATACATACAAGCTATACTACCAAATAGAGCTCAGAATGTCAAATAATCCCTTGAGAGCATTGACAACCTAAAGTTGAGTTTTGCTCATATTAAGATTTGGTATAGTGCTGGTATTGGCTTTTTTACTGACGCCTATGATCTCTTGAATATCAGTTATATTTTAGCAATTTTTCAAGACTCACCAAAATATGCTGGCATCTCCTTGCCAGGATTTTCTAATTACCTAACTGGTCAAGACTCAGCTTTTTGGACTGGCTTACTAGCCTCAATCGCCATATGGTCTGCAATCATTGGCCAATTATTATTTGACTTTTTAGGTGATTATTGGGGTAGGAAGAAGGTTTACGGTATTGAAGCAACAATGTTTTCCTTAGGAGCATGCTTAGAAGAGGTTTCTAAAGAGAAAATTAAAACATAATGATAATTTTTCCCAGATATAGACTAAATTTAAATGTTTATATACTGCTTGTCGCTATAAACAAATATGGGTAAGGATATTCTACCATTATTGTTTCTCCTAATTCTAATTTTAGGAACTGGAGTAAATCTAATAATTGCCAACTCAGAAATCGAGGCAACTTACATAGGACCTACAACTCAGGCTAACTTCATAGGTTACTTACCGCAATCGGATACGATATGTATAGGAATACTCATTCCACCTAAAAATCTAAACTTACTTTACCTCTTAGCACAAGAAGTAGCATTTCATCAGATTAAGCAACTATCTAGAGAAGAATTAATTTCTATGTTCGCTCAAACCGAAAAGGAACAAGAGATTATAAACTACCTAGAATCAAAGGGATTTACAATAGTTTACAAATCTTCATTTGCCTTAATAGCTGAAGGAACGGTAAATGATGTAGAGTCAGCATTTAATGTGAAGCTAGGATTGTATGAGTCTAATAATGGCATATTCTATAAGGCAGTCTCAGATCCTACTTTACCCTCATTCTTTTCTGGGGTATTAATCCAAGGACTTTCCAATTATACAAACATTTATTTCGAGACTAATACTATTACTCTAGGCAAAATAATAAACGGAAAATTGGTCTTGTCCTCTCCGTTTAATTTTTCTGGTTACTTGTCATTCGCAGCAAATATGTATTCCCCACAAGATATAATTGGGGCTTACAATATAACTCAAGGAGGTAAAGGTACCACTATAGCCATAATAGACGCTTACGGAGACCCAACAATATATCAAGATTTACAAGCGTTTGATAAAAAGTTCGACTTACCACCTGTTAACTTAACAGTAGTTCCAATAGGTCCATATCATCCAATATTCGGATTATTTACTGGTTGGTACTTAGAGACGGCTTTAGACGTTGAAACAGCCCATGCTATTTCACCCTATGCAAAAATTGTCCTTGTAGTTCCATCATCCCCCGTATTCATTCCAGAAGCGATCGACTATATTGTAACTAATGATATTGCAAACGTGACTTCAATGAGTTTTGGAATCCCAGAAAATGTGCTGGGAGATACTGGATTCTATTTTGTTCAAGATGGAGTATTATATCCAAACTTACCTTATTGGGACTACTATTTCGAATTGGGAACTGCTGAAGGAATAACTTTCCTAGCAGCCTCTGGCGATGAAGGAGCAACTGCTGGTGGATTAACGACTTATGGAGGAGTTTCTTATCCAGCTACAAGTCCTTTCGTTACCGCGGTTGGTGGGACTACATTATTTGTTAACGTAACTTCTGGCTATCTATCCATGCAAAACTCTACTGCAATGTATGGCTATGAAACTGCTTGGTCCACTGATGGGATGTTTTTCTTCCCATATGTTGCATCTGATGGAGGGTATAGTACATATTATCCTAAACCATGGTATCAATACTCATTAAATGGGACGACAAGAGCGGTACCAGATGTTGCAGCAGATGCGAATCCTTACACTGGAGAAATAATATATGCATTAGGAGTTGAAACGGTAATAGGTGGGACTAGTCTTGCTACACCTATATGGGCAGGTATGGTTTCTGATATAATTTCAGTCACGAATAAGCCAGTAGGGTTACTTAATAACATACTTTACTGGATTTATTCTAATACTACCCTATACAATCAAGTGTTCCACCAGATCACGTTAGGATATAACGGCTTGTATTCCGCCAATAAAGGTTATAATTTAGTGACTGGATTAGGCAGTGTTGATTGGTATGGATTACTTAAGGCCGTGGAAGAATATGAGTCAATACCTAAATTATCGATATCAGTTACAGCTACAGAACCGGGAGTACAATATCCATGGTTTATGTATAATACCACTTTCTCGATATTAGCCAAAGTCTCTTACCCTAACGACACAATAGTGACTTCTGGCGGATTTACAGCCTATATTTATTCCACAGAAGGATTAGTCGGCGAAGTACCTTTAATATATAATGGAAGTTATTGGATAGGTACTTTTACGATTAAGGCCGGAATGCCTCCAAATATTTGGTTAATAGTTATTAATGGCACCTCTGGTAAATACAGCGGTAGTGGAGTCTATGAAATAGATGTGGGACTCTCAATCGATATAATAGAACCAATTCCGTTCCCATATGCAGCGTCAATACCCCCTAATCAACCTTTTACAGTAGAAGCTTGTATTTACTATCCTAATTTAACACCAGTTAATTTCACATCATTTACAGCCCAATTTATACTTAATGGTAAAGACGAGTTTAACGTTACATTACTACCAACATCAACCCCAGGCTTATATAAAGGTAGTTACGCCTTAATCCCACCAACGCCAGAAGGAGTTTATGTTATGGTGATAAACGATACTTATGGTAATGCGTATTTATATGAGACGCTTGGAGGGCTAAATTTAGAGGGGTTGGTCTTTACTCCGATAGATGACGGGTTCCCCTCAATTGCCCCCGGAGAAAATATAACTGTCCTAGTCTTTACCTTTGACCAAAACGGATTAGCGATATTTACATCCAACGTCTACGTATTTATTTATAATCCACAAGGAAAGTTAATTGCAAAGCTTAATACAACATTAGCTACCGAGGCCACACAGTTTGGTGTTTATGATTTGTTCGGGTTCCATGAGGTTAATTACACAATACCCAGAAATGCTACTCCAGGCTTTTATAAGGTAGTA
Source organism: Sulfolobaceae archaeon (assembly GCA_028277025.1). The sequence continues at coordinate 5,637 of JAPYVG010000038.1, read as the reverse complement.
ATGGAGGGGTGGTATAATAGTTCAATAGGAATAGAGGAGATGAACTATACTGATTATTTCTATGTCGCCCCAGCCAATGCAGTAGTGCATATTAATGGTATAAAGGAGTTAATTCAAGGCGAATATATTAAAGTATTAGCTAACATAACATATCCTAACGGTACCCCCATTACTGAAGGGTTATTTACAGTGACTTTAGAACCGTTACAGTTAATTAATGAACAAATATTCCTAGAATTCAGTTACGGTCTACCGATGCAATACAATTCTACGTTACACGAATGGGTTGCATTAGTTCAAGTACCTGGAATAACAAATAATATCTCATATCCCGGTGCTCCAGTTTATGCTTACGTAGGCCCTTGGAAAGTAGCCATAGTAGGCAACAGTTTCTCTGGCTATACAGTGCCATCTTACGGAGTTTATACTTATATTCAACCTTATATATACATGCCAACTGAGATAATTACTAACAGCAATATTAGTCAAATACCGTTTATCGCCGGTAACACAATGAATAACGTCTACATGAACAAACTTGAACTAAATGGAGTTAGTCTAGTAATACAAAACTCAGAAATAAATAACTTGATAATTAAAGGTGGAAGCGTAACAATAATCGATAGTAAAATTGGAAGTATTGAAGCTCAAAACGCTACAGTCAAGATAATAGGATCAGAGATAGTTAACGGTGGAGTTAATGCCGTTAATTCTAATATAGATTTAGTATCCACAGTATTTGAAAACACAACATACGCATATAACTTAACTTACAGCAATGTCACTACTGAAGGAGTTAACTATATTAATGTTGAAGAAATGAGCCTACAACCATCTCCAACAATATCTTATGAAGAAAACATAACGACGACTGTAAGTAACATAACGTTGACGATAACTAACCCATCAAATAACAGTAATATTATAGCGATAAAGGAAGTCGAGTTGGACGGTAAACCCGTAAGTTATATGATTTCAAAGACAAGTAGTGGTGTTAAAATAGTAATACCATTCAATTCGGCGCAAGAACCACCAGGGTCTAACACAATAACTCTAGTGTTTTCAGACGGAATTGAATATCACTATACGCTCCAAATTAATAATGAATATCCAATAATTACTTTGAACTCATCTATTATGACTTTGAACTCATCTATTTCAAATCTAAAAATTATTTCAATCTCATTAGGTATAGTAGGTATAATTTTAGCTCTAATTGCGTTAATTTTAATCCTTAGAAAAGGTAAGGGGGTGAGCAAAGAATGAAATTAGGTAGTCTGTTTTTACTCTTTGTAATTTTATTATCACTAACCCCGTTTTTGTCTATAGCATATACTCATCAAGCGAGTAGTGGAGAGAAGCAATTGATCCCCGTATTCCCAATATTCAATATAACCTCAACTTTCCTTAACGGATACGTAGATCCAACTTACTATTCCTTCGAAGCTTATCAAATTAAACCACCTAATGTTACACCGGTTGAAGTAAAAGTAGCGAGCAATGTTATATTTAATAATACTGGTCTGAGACCAATTAATGAAACAGTCTACATCCCTCCAGGGAATTATAGTATGATTTTAATGAATGTAAGCATTTGGGAGACAAACGGTACACAGTATGATAGGGCTGCCTATATATTTGTAAATGGAGTACCAGTGTTCTGGGGTTCAACACAAGAGCTAGATAACTCTACATCAGAAGCAGACTTAACGCTTTTCGAAAACTTGTTACAAGGAAATGTGACTTTCCAGCTAGTGATTACCAATTACTATGATGCTAAAATAGGAATAACTGGAATTTATCACATGAACGTTACGTTATACCTCTACCCTGGGCCTAAACCGCAAGGATTACCTAACGAGTTTATACCACTTTTCTTATCTAATTACGGCTATTCTTATGTAATTCTTAACTCCATTCAGCCTTCAATTTCTTGCCCACTTACGATACCTAATGGTACTTACAAAATGGAAATGTTGTTATACGAGGAAGGCGGAGGACTTGATGAGTTCTGGTATGCAAATGAACCCGCAACTAGGAGTATATTAATTTTTTACAACAATAGCTTAGTAGGAATAGTTAATCCTTATGAGACTATTTACACTGGGGGGATAGACTTATTCTGGTGGAAACCTCTGACATCTATAAATACATTATCATTCCACTCACCTTATCTCATAGACCTAACACCAATGCTAGCACTAGGGAATCACGCAGATATAACTGTGTGCGTAACAAACCTTGAAACTGCGTACCAAATAACTGGATCACCGTATTTTGATTGGGACATTGCTGGTGTATTGTTATTATGGGTGAACCAATCAAATCCGCTAATTGGGGGTAAATTACTAACAGCCTACTCGCGTTACTTAGATTCTACACCTTTATTCTTTACAGGTTTCTCTGCAATATATTACCAAGAAACTGGAAATTACTTACTTAATTATTCAGCACTTTTATACTTCGAACACGGTAAGGAATATAGTGATGTAGTTCAAGGAGGGAAATTTGCCGCATACCAGACATTTAATTCTATATATGAGAAGGCATATTTAGATGAGAACTTTTATGAGATCGCTGTTGAAAAAGGATCGTTATATAACTCTTCATTATCCATTAAAGGGAATTATCCGATACTTCTCCAAATAGGTGCTTTTGCTACACCAATCTCTAATCCTCACGTAATTCCTTATAATTTGAGTTATATTCAAAACGGCACATTATCTTTAGGGCTTTTCTACTATTATAGTTACACGTTTAATGCCTATAACAACACAATTTATACATTGGAAAACGAAACGGCTGTAGGGGGATTCAGTGGAATACTTGAGATTATTAATAAATACGGCGGAGCAGTACTAGTTGCCTTAACCTCTAATAATGCTATTACTACAAAAACTTTAACTTCACTATTCTTGATAAACGGTAAAGGATACGAAGAAACATTTTACGGAGAAGGGTTACAAAATAGTACTACGAAACTTCAAGGCTATTGGGTAAAAATAAGTGAGAAATTCAGTCAAGTTGGATGATTTTTCTTAACTATTAATTAGATTAATTTTACAAAAGTTAACTGAATTTTTTCCAAGTTCCCTTAACAACCCATACTGGTTCTTCAACAACTCCTAACTCTTTAGGCTCAGCTCTCATATTCTCAATAGCCTTCTCATTAATACTTACTCCGATTCCAGGCTTATCCGGAACTTTAACGTGTCCGCCTTCGACTGTCGTCTCGTTATAAACTATATCCCTCTTCCATTGGGGGAACCAGTCATAAAAATTCTCTAAGAGGTACAAATTAGGAGTAACTGCACTCAATTGGAGAGAATAGGCATTCTGTATAGAACCAAAAGCATTATGAAAAGCTATTTCGACATCAAAAGCCTCGGCTAAACTTATCACCTTTTTACCAATAGTTATCCCACCAATATTACATAGGTCTGGCTGTAATATGTCCACTAATCTTTCTGATACATAAAACATTGCTTCCTTAAGGCTTATTAACCTCTCACCTAAAGCTACTTTTAAAGTCTTTATTGAATCTTTATATTTTCTTAAGCCCTCAACATCTTCGTGGTGAACTGGCTCTTCCATGAAAACCGGATTATATTTCTCAAGACTTTTGGCAATCATTATAGCACTATTAGCATTAAATCTACCATGATGTTCAATTAAAATATCTACGTCTTCCCCTACAGCTTCTCTAACAGCCCTAACCCTAGCTTCTGCCTCCCTCAAACCCTTTTCATCAATCCAATCGTAATAAGGACCAAAAGGATCGAATTTTAACGCCCTATAACCCTTACTTATAACCTCCTTAGCCTTTTCAGCAAAATCTTCCGGTGTAACCGCGTCTTGATACCAGCCGTTAGCGTAAACTGGGATCTTGTCCCTAACCTTACCACCTAAAAGCTTATAAATTGGAGCCCCTAGTTCTTTTCCTAAAATATCCCATAATGCCTGGTCTATCGCACTTGTAGCAGTTGCAGATTCAAAAGACCTTGCCAAATAAAAATCTTGCTTATACCACTCATGATAGTTCTTCTCTGGCTCTTCAGCTTCTTTACCTATATAACCTTGAGCTACTTGCTTTATAGTATTATAAACATTTATTACTCTTAAGGTAGGTACGGCCTCACCGTATCCTACCATTCCGTCAGAAGTTATTACTCTAACTATCACCATCGAAGACGCCCAAGTAGCGCTACCTTTCTCTGTCTGTGCTATAACAATAGGCTCTATTTGAGAAATTTTTGACATAACTTATAATACCACTCCTTGTTTATAACATTTTCACAGTAAATGAAGTTTTAAAGCTTTCATTGTATAGTGTTAATTATGTCAAATATACAAAAGAACGAAAGGATCTTTGAAATAATGGAGAAAGCTAAAGAATTGTATAAACAGAAAGGCCCATTTTTAGGAGTTTATAACGCTGACAAAGTAGTCTTTGTTGGTGACACTCACGGGGCTGTAGAAATAAGTAAAAAAGCTTTCGAGTGGTTTTATGACAAGGTAGATTTGATAGTATTTTTAGGCGATTATGTAGATAGGGAGCCGCCGAATGGTGTTGAGAATTTACTATTTGTATTAGAAAAGATGATAGAGGGTGAGGAAAAAGAGGGGAAAAAAGTCATAGTACTTAGAGGAAATCATGAAAGCCCTATAACCAATTACTATTACGGATTCGTAGATGAAGTTAGAGAGAAATTCGGTGATGAAACCGTTTATGAAAAATTTAAGGACTTCTTTTCCTATATGCCTTATGCAGTAGTCGTGAATAATTATTTTTGTGTTCATGGAGGATTACCAGCTAAAATAGACAACGATGGAAGCCTAGTGTTAGGAATAAGGAACCCAGAGGAGGTTAAAGACTTACCCTATCCAGATGTAGAACCAAAAGACCCTATAGCAATGCAGTTATTATGGAACGACCCTAGAGAAGGGCTAGATGATTTAGCTTTTGTGCCTAATATTAGGGGTGAAGGAATTTATTATTTTGGCAAAAAGGTCGTTGATGAATTTTTACAGAGCTCTAAGCTTAGCGGTATAATTCGAGCTCATGAAGCAGTAGATGGGTTTAGAATAGATATCGGTGGAAAAGTAATAACCGTGTTTTCTAGCATTTATCACGGACAATCTGCCGGTATACTATATATGGATAAAAACGGGTTCAAAAGGGTATATATTTCCCCAGACGGCACGCGTTATGAAATACCTGGATTGTAAAATTAATCTGTAAAAAAGTGTTTGAACCATAGTGTGACTTTTAATTCTACGACTGACTAAAGGATCAACATAATCACCCTTTTAGGAAAACACCATTACATTATAAACAGACATTAGTTAGAAGAGTAGTACTAAAAACTGTAACACTTGTAGTAACTACTAACTGTTTTTAATTATTTCTAAATTTGTCTTGATTAGTTATGTTTAATAGCATTACAAAAGCACGATCGTGTTACTGGAAATCCTTGACCACCTTAACGTAAAGCTCAGGATAGACGCGATAAGTCAGTATGGGAATCTCTTTTTTAGCGTAAAAAATGAGATGAATAAAATACATAAAAAGTCGAAAGAATAAGATTTTTCGTAGAAAAGTTTGTATAAACGAGGGCGGACCTAATTATATGCCCA
>JAPYVG010000221.1 GCA_028277025.1 Sulfolobaceae archaeon | reverse complement strand
ATTCCCATAACTGCTGTAAGATAGTTTCCTCAACTTCCCTTGAGCTGTTAGGCTGTAAATTCGAGGACGAGAATGGAAATTCCGTTAGTTTGGGGAAACAGCTCTTTTTAGCCCTCAGGGACGAAAGACTCTCAGACTTTATTATAAGCACTGGAAGGGGAATATGGGTTAGGAATAGTGATAGGTATTGTTTAGCTTTCATTTAATGATCGAGTGTAGGGACTTGGCCCTCGACCACAGGTTGGTCATGGGACTCCAACGGTACGGGGCTCACATCTCCGTAATCTCCCTCACCCTTTTTGCTCACATTGGCGTGAGAGATCATCCTTAATCAATAATTTTTTGTTATAAACAGACAAAAAGATTTTTCATTAACGTGAAAAAAGATTCAGCCTGGATCAAATGCGCATATACTTAATGAGAATATAAAAGTAGATAACTTCTTCAAGGCTATTGAACACGCTTATGAGTTTACAAGGACTACGAGACCATATAGGGTGGGAAAAACATATATTTTTCCCCACCAATAATATCTTGTGTTGATAAAGGTCGATAAAAAGGGTAGGGTTTATTTACCTAAAGAAGTTAGGGAGAAGTTTAAGTCAGAAGAATTTTTCTTAGTAACTTTACCTAGCGGTATACTCTTAGTACCTAGAGTAGATGACCCATTGAAGGCCTTAGAAGAAGAGGGGAAGAAGTTGCCAAACGTTGACATTAAGGTGTTGAGAAAAGTTATACAAGAGGAGGCCGAGAAAGAAGTTGGTTTACGCTGATACTGACTTCTTTCTCGCGTTATTAAAGGAAAAGGATTGGTTGAAGGAAAAAGCCTTAAAACTATTAGAAGAATATAGAGGGAATATAAAGACTTCTTTAACCACCTTTGTTGAATTGATGTTATTAAGTAAGAGATACGGGTTAGATCCAGTTAGGGTTACCTTATCAGTTATGGAATTAACAAGGTATTTTGATGAAAAGGTGCTGAAAGCTTCTGTTTTAATCTCACAAGGGATGGGGGTGTTTGATGCTTTTCACGCCGCTTTTTCTGAAGAGGAAATTATAAGTTCAGACAATGTTTATGAAGAGTTCGGATTTAGGAGAATAAAATTAGATGATCCTTGACAGTTGTTTACATAAAAATGTATATGCCGTCTTCATAAAGAACGGATTTTAGTGTGAAACTTCATCAGAAAGTAGCTAGATTAAGTAAGATAACAAATTCTGTTTATTCTATATTAAAGATTGCAAAAAATGATTACATTATGTGATTATGTAGAAAATAACTAATCACAAGTAGTAATTTTATTATGTCAAGTAATTTTAACCGTCTTTTTTATAAAGAGAGATTGTAACTCTTTTACGTAACTACTGGTTATTTTTAATTACTTCTAATCCCTTTAACGCTATTAAGTAAGCTATAATAGCTGTTTACAAATTTTATAAACTTTTTCGTTAATTTTTCGAGTGTGGACAACGATTTTGTTAATCTAAAATGAATTATTTGAATTGTTTGTGCTTTATTGATAGAACGTTGATGATAATACCTTTTTAGGGTGAGCACGGGAATTAATTGGAGGTGAGGTTACGGGAACTAGATGGAAGGTTCCCGTGCTCACCAAAATTTAATGGAGTATATTTACCTTACTCCGAGGTTTTACTCTAGGGATACCTTAGCTCATGCATTGGTTAACTACGTTTCCGGGTTATCCTCTTGGAGGGTAGTTTTACCCCATTCCACTCAGCTTTACATAGGGGGGTTGAGTTATGTTAAGTACGCTTGAGTATTGTTTACGCTATTGATGAGACTAAGGTGAGGCTTGTGAGGGGGAGGTATTATTACGTGTGGATTGTTAGGGATGTAAAAACTAAGGGAATACCCTTCTTCAACTAGTGTTAGGAGCGGGGTACATGTCTTGGTAGTTCTTGTGAACATGAGTAGGGTTGAGGAAATAGCAATGAGGGTGTTTAGGATTGATAAGGTAATTTACTTGCACGATGGGGCAACTGCATACAACGCCTTCTCATGGTCAAACGTAGAACACGAGAAGTTCAACGAGAGGGATTACGCAGAACAAGGGTTCAGAAGCTTAAACATTTGCATCAATGGACTTCCACTTCCCTTGGAATTCTAACAAGTTCACAATAACTAGGTGGTTATCAACATTCTTCCTAATATATCCTTTACACCCCAACGTACTTGTTAGATAAGGGGGTGATAATAAATGTAAATATTTCAAATGAATGAAATAGTTGTCCACACTCGCTAAGCAAACAGCTAGGCACTTAAATGAAGAAGAAAACTCTGTTCAAAGTTTTCCCGTTCACATGAGGTGGAATGGTTCAGGAAGGAATTAAGGTCCGCGGAATATTATATAAGAATGCTAGAAGTCACTCAAACCGTTGAAATTATCCCAACAGAGGGGTATATAGGGCAACCTTGAAGACGTTATCCACCTCCTCAGCTTCCTTTCTTTAACACAACGCCTTTTAGTGGTAAGAAGAGCGAAGTGATCATCGTATACTAAGAAATTTTCTGAAGAGGGAGTGTGAGATAAAGGGCAACTTAGAAAGGTGAGGTTCTTCTCCCCCTAATTTTGTAAATGTATTTCTTTACATTAAATCCGCTTTCCTTTATTCTAAAGCCCACAGATCTCGATACTGTATCAAACGGCGGTTGAATTCAAACCTTCTTGGTTAAACGGATAATGAGACGGGTTAATAGCTGTAATTGATTTAAGGCATATACACCGAATATTTCATAATGGAGGAATTAATAAGAAAGGCGGAAGAGAAGGGTATAAACATCGAGGACTTAATAATTTTTGCTCTGTCTAGAGAAGACCCGCAAGAGGGGGTTAAACTTAGGCTCACTCTAGCCGAGAGGTACATGACTGAAGCTGAGGAATATTTAAAGAAAAGTGACGTTATACAAGCCTCTGAAAAGACTTACAAAGTTGCCGAGGAAATTGTTAAGGCTTTGGCTGAGAAGTTCAACTTGTCAGAATATCAGCAAGCCGTAAAAGAAGATAGATGGCATACGTACA